>JAQBAV010000068.1:0-7763 GCA_032126595.1 Candidatus Omnitrophota bacterium
GGACATTACGTTTAATCATGAGCGCTCTCGATTACTACAATAGTTCATGGTCCGCTATACTACAAGTGGGTCGTGTATTGACGTTGTTTATTGTATACGTTCCGCCCGCTGGACACGTGGGACTCCTTTTTATGTAATCCGGAACGAGATCACTCCATGCAGGATTATCTCCGGCTAACATGCCCCTATCCAGCGCCCAGAAGGCCTTGGCGTCATCTATACGCTTAAGGTTGGCTATGCAGGTATTCGCCGCAGCCATATCTCTTACCTTTAAAAAGTTAGGAATGGCTATCGCCGCTATAAGACCTATGACAGCAATCACTACCATTATCTCAACTAGTGTAAAACCCGCTTCTGATTTTTTTCGGAAAATTTTATGCATAACAGCCTTTTCTTTAAAAAAAAGGGACGATCCATTTTTTTGAACCGCCCTTTTTTTTAATTCTTCACGCTTAGAAATGTTTATTTTCTACTACGGAAGTACATGACCAGCAACTGTACAAAGCGGTGTAGTACCTATAGCTCCTATAGTGTATGTTCCGCCGGCCGGACAACTTGGAGTTGCCTTGATATAATCAGTAACAAGGTCTGTCATAGCGACTGTTCCTCCAGTGCTTAGATTGTTGTCCAATGCATACAGTGTCTTAGCTCCGTCAATCTGCTTTAGGTTAGCGATACAAGCATTTGTCTGAGCTTTTTCTCGGGCACGCATAAAGTTCGGTATTGCTACCGCGGCTAATAAACCTATAATTGCAACGACGATCATAATTTCAACAAGCGTGAAACCCTTTTGACCCAGCATTTTTCTCATCTTCATTTTTCTCACCTCCTTTCCTGATTCTTAAAGGTTAATATTTTTATACCTCTCTACTTAAAGTATACATATACAAATTCTTAAATGCAAAACTATTTTAGAGTTCTTGCTTTTTTAATCTAATAGAAAACACCTAAATTTTTTAGGAATAATCAACTAAAAGTTGACAATCGTTGAAATCTTGAATATCGGCAAAAACATACACATAACAATGCCGCCAATTATTATACCCAAAAATGCAATTATCAATGGTTCTATAAGACTCGTTAAGCCATCAACCGCAATATCTACCTGCTCATCATAAAAATCGGATATTTTTGTAAGCATTTTTTCTAATTCACCACTTTTCTCGCCTACAGCTACCATTCTTGTAACCATAGGAGGAAATATCCCGCTCCTGGCAAGGGGTGTGGCTATATTTTCACCTTCTTTAACGTTGTCCCTTACATCATTGACTGCTTTCTCAACTACAACATTTCCGGACGTCCTGGCAACGATCTCGAGGGCGCCCAATATAGGTACGCCACTCTGTATCAAAGTGCTTAAAGTGCGGGTAAATTTACTTATCGCAACCTTTTTAAACAAAGGTCCAAATACGGGAAGATTAAGCTTTAAGGCGTCCACCCGCAGGAGTCCTGCGGGGGTTCTCATATACCTCCTAAAGACAATCGAAAGCCCTATTATCGCCAGTATAAATAAAAGAAAGTACTTCCTCATGGCGTCGCTTAAGTTTATAAGCAGCTGCGTAGGCACCGGTAGGTCGGCACCAAACCCCGAAAAGATGTCCTTAAATACCGGTATAACTTTTAGTATCATGACAAGCGTTATCACAACCGCCATTCCTGTTACAACACCTGGATATATGAGAGCCGACTGTATCTTTTTCTGAAGGACATTAGTTTTTTCCATATAAGTAGCTACTCTCTCAAGTACGGTATCAAGCATACCGCTTGATTCCCCGGCTCTTATCATGTTTACAAAAAGTCCGGAAAACACGCGTTTATGTTTTCCCATAGCATCGGACAGATTAGAGCCGGTATTAACCGAATCTCTAACATCCTGTAAGGTAGTTTTTAGAAACTCGTTGTCTGATTGTTCCGCAAGTATATCCAGCGAGCTTACGATAGGAATGCCTGACTCTATCATGGTGGCAAGCTGCCTTGTCATAATAACAAGGTCATCCATCTTGACCTTACCCTTAGAAAATGGAGCTTTAAGTGAAGCAAATAACCCTGCCGAAGCCCTTGCTTCATCTAGCTTTAATACAAGAAGCTCTTTGCTTCGGAGAACATTTATCGCCTGAGCTTTATCGGCCGCTTCGACGTCCCCTTTTACGCTTCTTCCATCTTTCTCTTTTGCAATGTAAGTAAATTTCGCCATAGTTTTTTCCCTGCATTTGTTATTGTTTTCTGCATTTGTTTTGAAAAACCGGTTCTGCAGACTATTATTATATTATGCTAAAACCGGTTGCATATTAAGTTTGTTCATCTCATTAAAGAAAGGCTCTTTTTAGCTTCTGCTAATTTACCAACTACCAACTACAAACTACCAACTACAAACTACAAATTTACGTTACCCTAAAAACTTCTTCAAGAGTTGTCCACCCCTTGCAGAACTTTGTAATAGCGTTCTCTCTTAAAGTCTTGAATCCCGTTGTTTTCAAATACTCCTTAATGCTGTCTTCAGACTTTCTCCTATATATCATCTCTCTTAAGTGGTCGTCTATCGGAACAGTCTCCAGTGTCCCCAACCTTCCCCTATATCCGGTATTGCCGCACTTAGGACATCCCTTGCCCACATAGAATTTATCAACTTCGGCAACTTCAGGATATTTTTTCCTTAGATCCTCTATTGCTTCTTTGGATATATCTGCCTCAACCTTACAATGGGGGCAAATTTTCCTTAAAAGTCTCTGCGCGGAAGTCAGAATTAAGCTTGAAGCGATCAGGAATGGGTCAATGCCCATATTCATTAAACGTGTTATAGCTCCAACGGCATCGTTAGTGTGAAGCGTACTTAAAACCATCTGCCCTGTTAATGAGGCCTTTATGGCAACATCGGCTGTCTCGAAATCTCTAATCTCTCCAACCATTATTACGTCAGGGCTCTGCCGGAGTATAGCCCTTAAACCCTTGGCAAAATCCAGCCCTATTTCAGCATGAGTTGCAATCTGCGTAAGTCCTTGAACCTGGTATTCTACGGGGTCTTCTACTGTCACAATATTCCTCTCGGGAACATTAATTTCATTAAGAACAGAATAGAGAGTGGTTGATTTACCGCTTCCAGTGGGACCGGTAACAAGTATTATTCCAAAAGGTTTGGCCAGAGCCGTCTTAAAGTCTTCCAGGGGCCTGGGAAGAAAACCCAGACTTTCAAGACCCAAAGAAAGATTGCTTTTGTCTAAAGCTCTCATTACTATCTTATTTCCGAACGTGATAGGTAAAACCGACACCCTAAAGTCTATCTCTTTGCCTTCGAGCTTAATTCTAAATCTTCCATCCTGAGGAACACGGTTCTCGGTGATATCAAGATTTGACATAATTTTAAGTCTGGCTAGGACAGCATTCTGGTTCTTTTTAGGAAGATCAAAGGCTTTGTGCAAGACTCCATCTATCCTATATCTTACAGCGAGACTTTTTTCTTCAGGCTCAATATGTATATCACTAGCTCTTCTCTTTATCGCCTCGGATATAACAAGCCCTACTATTTTTACAATGGGAGCAGTGCTGCTTTTTTTCGTTATCTCAGAAATATCAAGACTGCCTGTTCTTTCTACAACTTCTACGTCTGATTCCCCTTCCTCTTCTTCGGAAAAAATGCTTGCTACTTCTTCTTCTCCTCCGGCATCATAAAATGTCTGCAAGGTCTTCTTCAATTCTTCGCGCGCGGCAAGAACAAGAACTATTTCACATCCTGTAACAGTCTTTACATCATCTATAGCCAAGACATCTGTAGGGTCTGAGACCGCAAGAGTCAGATTATTCCCAATCTTTGAGACCGGGGCGATTACGCGCCCCCTTAATAGCTTTTCAGGAAGAAGATTCATGATTTCAGCATTCAAATTGATGCGAGATATATCTATGAGTGGAATACCTAATTCTCTGCTTATGAGCATTAGGAGTTCTCTCTCGGGCAATATATCGCTTTCGGCGATCTTCCTTATGAGATTGCCTGTGTCTGCTTTGGCATCATTACCGAGAACGCTTTCCAGGCGCCCCTTGTCAACAAGGCCCTTGTCCAATATGGTATTTATTATTCGCTCTCTTATATTTAACTTAGTTTCCATCTCTATCCTCGACGGTCGTACGAAGCACTTCCTCCAGAGAAGTCACGCCATGAATTACATTCTCAATACCGCTTTCCCTTAAAGTGACCATGCCTTCTTCTCTAGCTATTCTTTTTATCGTGTTTTCCTGGACCTCTCCATAAAAATTATCCCTAACTTTAGGAGTCATTTTTATACACTCTATAAGGCCTACTCTTCCTTTATACCCGGTATTTATGCATCGCTTACAGCCCTTAGGTTTAAAAATAGTTGCGATGTTCCCGCTCTTATCGAATAACTTGTACCTCTCGGCTATTTCCCTGTCAGGAATATAGGACTCTTTACACTCGGGACATAAAACCCTTACCAGGCGCTGAGCAGCAATAAGCTCGACAGAGGCAGCTATTAAAAATGGCTCTACTCCCATATTTATCATTCTCACTATAGACCCTGCAGCTGTATTAGTGTGGAGCGTACTTAAAACCATGTGTCCGGTTAAAGCGGACTTGATCGCAATATCAACTGTGTCAAAGTCTCTTATTTCTCCAACCATTATTACGTCCGGATCCTGCCGGAGAATAGATCTTAAGCACCCGGCAAATGTAAGACCTATTTCTTCAATTACTGACACCTGGTTGATTCCCTTAAGTTCATACTCTACGGGGTCTTCTACGGTAACAAGATTTTTACCGGGATCGTCCACATGTTTTAGTATGGAATACAAGGTTGTGGTTTTGCCGCATCCTGTTGGACCGCAAACAAGTATCATCCCATGAGGTTTTTCACTTGCTTCGCGAAGTCTTTCCTTATCGCGTTCTTTGAATCCCAACTTATCAAGATCTATCATGGCTTGCTGTTTATCTAAAATACGTAAGGCAACTTTTTCTCCTAAGCATGAAGGTATTGTTGAAATACGGAAATCTATGTACCGCCCTTCGATCTTTATTCTGAATCTACCATCCTGGGGGAGACGTCTCTCTGCTATATTCAGATTGGACATAACCTTAAGGCGGGATATTATCGCGTGGTGGAATTTTTTAGGAGGAAACATGGCCTCTGTGAGCACGCCATCAATACGATACCGCACTCGTGAGTTTCCCTCCATAGGCTCTATAAGAATATCACTGGATCTATCTTTAACAGCCCTGCTAAGAATTAGGTTAGTAAACTTAACTACCGGCACCTCTTCGGCTATCCTTAGAAGGTCCCCGGATGAAATACCTTCGTCTTTCTCAGATACCATCTCCATACTGGCAGTCTCTATATTATCAACTATTTCGTTTATAGCCTGGTCTGCGGATTTTTCATAACACTTTGAAAGCGCTTCCCTGATATCATCTTCGCCGGCAAGAACAGGACTTATTTTCATCTTTGTTATAGCTTTTATATCATCAAGCGCGAATATATTAAGAGGGTCTACCATTGCGATAGTTAAAAGATGTCCTATGCGGGACACCGGAAGGATCTGGTACTGCAAAGCGATCTTTTTAGGTATAAGGTTGAGGGTTTCATCGGGAATGCGAAAGCGTGACAGGTCGATTAAGGGGAAACCCAGACCTTCACTGAGTGCAGTTAACAGATCATCTTTAGAGACTACGCCCATTCTGACCAGAATATCGCTAAGCTTACCGCCTTCTTTGGAGCACACTTCTCTGGCTTTTTTCAAGTCTTCCTCAGAAACAAGCCCTTTCTTTATCAAAAGGTCATATACTTTTCCGGAAATTGCTGACGTCATTCACTTCTTCCTATTCTTACGATTTTTTATATATCTTTTCTATAGACTCATGTATAGCGGCTATAGTGCTTATAAAAACTTCTACTTTCTTACCGGTTATCATTTCGAGGTCTTCTATTGCCCTGGTGTTAAGCGGGTTACTCATTGCAACCGTTATCACATCCCCGATATTATCAAGCGGAATAAGATTATACTGCCTTGCTACGTTTTCGGGTATAAGATACGCCACCTCAACATTTATGTCATAGTTTTCCAATGGGAGATAAGGAAACCCGTACTGCGCGGTAAGCGCCTGCACGATCTCATGCTCATTTACATATCCAAGTTTAATCAATATCTCGCCCAAAAGACCGCCTTCTCTTTTTTGAAACTCAAGGGCGCGCTCAAGCTGCTCTTCGGAGACGACATCATTCCTTACTAATATCTCTCCAAGTTTATCTTCGATCTTCTTTTTCGGGATCATCTGTGCCTTTTCAACTACTTTCCAATTAACTTTACAAACTCTTCTTGATCTGTACATCTGGCAAACGCTTCTTCATAGGATATTATTCCAGCCGCATAAAGGTCTACCAAAGACTGGTTCATCGTCTTCATTCCTACCTTTTGCGACGTTTGTATGATCGAATATATCTGATGCTCTTTCTCGTCCCGCATCATGCTGCTGACCGCTGGATTATTAACCAATATCTCTGTTGCAATAACTCTTCCATTTCCATCCTTAAGAGGAACAAGCTGCTGGGCAATTATCACCTTCAAGACAAAAGAAAGCTGAGTTCTGATCTGTTTTTGGTGATGCGGAGGAAAGACATCCACAATACGGTTTATTGTCTGGATAGCTCCCGGCGTATGAAGTGTTCCAAGAACAAGGTGTCCTGTATCAGCAATAATAAGCGCCTGTTGTATGGTCTCAAGGTCTCTTAGTTCGCCTACCATTATCACGTCCGGGTCCTGACGAAGAACATGTCTCAAAGCATTACCAAAGGAGAAGGTATCGCTAAAAACTTCCCTCTGATCAATGATAGCTTTCTTATTCACATGAACATATTCTATAGGATCTTCAACGGTAACAATGTGATCTCTTCTCGTTTTATTTATCTGGTCTATCATAGCAGCAAGGCTTGTAGACTTACCACTACCTGTGGCTCCAACAACAAGGATGAGACCCCTCTTCTGTTTACAGGCTTCAATAATTACATTTTCCGGAAGACCGCATTCGGAAATAGTCATAATCTTTAAAGGTATAAGCCTGATAGCACATCCGACATTCGACCTTTGCAGAAAAACATTTACTCTGTATCTACCAATGCCTTCTATTGAGAATGAAAATTCGCATTCTTTTTCTCTTTCAAACCTCTCGATTAGGTCATCCTCCATCATGCTGTAAACAACGTCTTTTACTTCCTCTGGAGATAAAGTTTTATCATTTACCGGAAGCAATTCATCGTCGATCCTGTAATGCATTTTATAATGTGAAGTTATATGAAGATCTGAAGCGCCCTTTTCCTTCATGTCTATTAAAAATTGCTTTAAGTCTGCCCGCATATTCATCTCCTTTGGTCTATTCTCCTACAACCTGATTTTGCCCTCTAAGCTTGGCCTGTTCTACATTGTGATAAGCTTTCGTGATTATCTCTTGGGCATTAATTCCATCTATAGGGTTTTCACCAACGCCGATACTTACCGTAACTTTCTCATTAGGATCGTCCGATATCTTCAAAGATTCTACCTTTTTCCTTATATCCTCTGCTATACCTAAAGACTCTCTTTTATTTTTTTCCGGTATAAGCATGCAAAATTCATTTCTATCAAAACGCGCTATTTTTGCTATGGGAGAAGCCACTCCTGACAAAAGTCTGGCTATCTGTCTTAAGGCGAATTTTGCCTTATCCTGTCCATAACTAAGCACATGGTCATCATATCTGTCAAAATCAACTATCAAAACCGAACAA
>JAQBAV010000069.1:0-7949 GCA_032126595.1 Candidatus Omnitrophota bacterium
CGTTCCTCGCAATGACGGAAGTCAAGGTCATTGCGAGCTCATAAAATGAGCGAAGCAATCCAGCATCTACTATTCACTGTTTCTTCGATAGTTCCTCTAAAACTTCAATATCGCAAAGGCTTAAATAGCTTTCTCACTTGCCAGGATTATTTAATAATAGTATTATATACCCAACAAAAGGAAGGGCATGGAAATTATCCTGATTATATTAATATCTATTCTTATTATCCTTATAAGTTTTCTCATCTGGAAAACGCAGGGCTCAGGTGCCGGAAAAGAACACCTTGAGTCTGTTTTAAACAGCAAGTTTATAGATTTCTCCGAGAAGATACGTAGCACCATGGATTCTACTCGAAAAGAGGTCGAACAATCTAAGGACGTCTTATCGCAAAATGCCCTGAACACTTTAAAAGAGATCGGAAGAGTAAATACCACTATAAGCAGCCTTGTTCAGCAGCAGGAAAAGGCTCAACAGCTTGGACAGTCTCTTGAGTATCTTCTTCAGGCACCTAAACTTAGAGGAAACTATGGAGAAACTATTCTTGAGGAGATGCTTGAGAAGATCCTGCCCAACAAGATGATGTGGGAAAAGCAGTATTCAATAGATGGAAGAGAAAAGGTTGATGCGGTAGTTAAGTATAAAGACGTTATCGTACCCATAGATTCAAAGTTTCCAAAAGACGATTATCAAAAGTATCTATCCAGCAAAGATAATAATGAAAAAAAGACGAACTGGTCCAACTACGAAAAAGCCTTAAAGGTTCAGATCAATTCTATTAAAGACAAGTATATTAAGCCTGAAAAGGGGACCACTGAATTCGCTCTTTTATTTATTCCATCCGAAGCTATCTATTATGAAACAATTGCTGAGAAAAATTATTTCGGGGATCCATGTGAGATATACGAGTACGCAACCAGCCGAAAAGTTATTCCGGTAAGCCCTAATACTTTTTATGCGTTTTTAGAGGTTATCATAATGGGTGTTCGTAATATAGAGATCGCTCGCGAAGCCAAAAAGCTTCAAGAGGCCCTTTCAGGGTTGGAAAAAGATTTCGGACTTTTTTATAATAACTTCGAACTTATAGGCAAAACACTTACCAGGGCATCAGATGCTTTTCGGGTTGGGGATGGGCATGTAAAAAGGTTTAAGAAGAATCTTGATTCTACAATTCAGTTGGATGAAAAATTGGAAGGTAAAGCCGAGGGGTTGGAAGACAGAAGCCAGAGGTCAGATGTCAGAGATTAAAAGAGTCATAAAAGAGGTAAATGATCTAAAGGTCTATAAATAAGTAATTTGATTTCTGTTTTCCGATTTCTGACTTCTGAATTCTCAAAAAGAAAAGAAAAATATGCGCAAAAAAGCGATGTTGTGGGAAAGAATAGAAAATTCAAGAGTCCATTGCTATCTTTGCGCTCACCACTGCAGGATCGATGATGGCGGGTTTGGTTTTTGCGGCATGAGAGAAAATGAGGGCGGCGAACTTTATACTCATGCGTACGGAAGTGTGATAGCCAACCATGTTGACCCGATCGAAAAGAAACCTCTGTATCATTTTCTACCCGGTTCATACGCATATTCTATAGCAACTATCGGATGTAATTTCAGGTGCGGATTTTGTCAGAATTGGAAAATCTCCCAGGCTTCGGCGCGGGATGGCAGCGCGGAAGGCTATGAACTTAAACCGGAAGAAGTTGTTAGAGAGGCTCTCAAAAATAATTGCAAGAGCATATCATACACCTACACCGAACCGACAATATTTTTTGAATATGCCTATGACATTGCAAAAATTGCGAAAGAAAAAGGTTTGCGGAACACCTTTGTAACCAATGGCTATATGACAAAAGATACCATAGAAGCTATTAAGCCGTATTTGGATGCAGCCAACATCGACCTAAAGTTTTTTAAAGATGAGTCGTATAAAGAGGTTTGCAAAGGCGCGCTTCACCCGGTCCTAGACTCTATACGCAACATGAAGGAAGCCGGCATATGGGTTGAAGTAACTACATTAATTGTGCCGGGTGAAAATGACTCTCTTGAAGAGCTTCAGGATATGGCAGAGTTTATAGCCGGGGTGGGGAAAGAGATACCGTGGCACATAAGCCGATATCATCCTGATTTTACATATGCTGAAACCGGGCCCGATTCAACTCCGCTGGAAACCATGATAAAGGCCAAAAAAATCGGCAAAGAAGCAGGGTTAAAGTATATTTATTTGGGTAATATTGTTGATGTCAGTGCAACGCTTTGTCCTAAATGCGGAGAAGCCTTAATTGAAAGAGCCGGTTTTGGTGCAGATGTATTGGAAAATTTTAAAGATGGCGCGTGTGGAAATTGTAATACTAAAATTGAAGGGGTTTGGGAATGAAAAAAGTTTTAATCGTACTCTTAGTGATTTTACTGGCGGGCGGGGCTTATCTATACTTCAATTGGCAGGGCATATTCCAGCAGTCCGCGGAAGGCCTCATTATGAAAAACCTTCCTCCATACGTAAAGATAGACAGGGTTATTTTTAATTTTAAAGAGAACGAACTCGAAGTAAAAAATTTTAGAATTCTCAATCCGCAAGGATTTAAGAATAAATATCTTGCTGTGATCGACAGGATAGTATGTAAGATTGCCTTACAGGGCAAGAACATTTTAGACGGCATCGAAGTCACGGATATCACCGCGCAGAATCCCGTAATATATATCGACAGAATGAAGGGCGGTAAGATAAATGTTAATGAAATGGGAGAATTTATGGAGTCCTCTCCCTCTCCAATTGAAAGCGCTCCAAGAGTGCCCCAAAAGAAGGAAACGAGAAAAGAGAAATTTAAAATTTCAGATATTGTAAAACTTACCGAAACTATAGATTTGAATAATGGTAGGGTTGAGTTTTATGATGAGGTTGTATTAAGTCCGTATTATGCCATAACGTTTGATAAGGTAAACGCCAAACTTAATCTAAAGCTTAACGATGATTATACGGGGGCGCTTTCTGTGGGGTCTACGGGAAATGGTTATGTAAACGGTGACTTAAGTCAAAAAGTCGGATGGTCTATCAATATGGATCCCACTAAGCCAGAGCTTGAGATGTCCAGCCGTTTTGAGCCAAACAATGTTGATCTAACTCTTTTTAGACCGTACTACTATAAGTATTCCCCGATATATATAAAAAGCGGTCGTTTCTCGGGTGTGCTTATTTATAATTTTGACAATGGAAACATAGGAGCATCAAACACCATAAATATAAGAAATCTAGAGTTCGAGCAAAAAGAAACTTCCGAGAGTGCAGGTTTTTGGCAGGTACCGGTCGCGCAGCTCATTGAATATTTAAAGACTTCTCCGAATGAAATCACTTTCGATTTTACAATCAAAGGAAGTATGAATAACCCCAGTTTTAATGTAGGACCAATAACTAGAAAGGCCATTCAGTCTATGGCCGTAGATACTATAACAGACCTGGCTGAATCATTTACAAAAAAAGGGTCCGGTGAAGGTGCCGGAGCTGCCGCAGAAGGGCAAAGCGATGCCGAGAAGGCAATCAATATGATAAAGGGATTTTTAAACCAGTAAGAAAGGAGAAGGAAGATGATATTTTTAACTAAATTGATAGCAATGTTTTTGATTGGAATGGGATGTGTTTTAATTCTCAGGCAAAAGGCTCTGAAAAAGATGCTGGTTTATGTGAAGACAGGGAACGGCTTTTATGTTCTCGGAGTTGTTAAGCTTGTTTTTGGCACGATACTTGTTGCAGCTTCTTCTTTATGTACGAGACCAGGCATATTGATGACATTAGGTACTATTTCAGTAGCCGCCGGCGTTATCAGCTTTTTTATAAAGAAAAAACAAGTAGTAAAGATCGTTGAGTGGTGGGAAGCAAGGCCCGAAAGAATCCTGCATCTTATCGGCACCGTACAGATACTTATAGGGGTTTTGATAGCTGCTTCCATATAAGAAAAACTTGGGGTAAGGCATGAGGAATAGACTGAGCATTAGGGTTATAGTTCTTTTTATGATCTTCTTTTTGCTATGCGTTATAGCCGGGGAGGTGGTCGCATTGAATATAGAATCAGCCGCTTTTAAGAACGGAGAGTATATACCGAATCAATACACCTGTAAGGGTGTAGACATATCGCCAGAGATAAAGTGGAGTGATTTGCCCAAAAATACCCGGAGTCTTGTCCTTATTATGGACGATCCAGACGCCCCAATGGGTACTTGGGTGCACTGGGTGGTATATAACATACCTGCAAACGTAAAGAGTTTAAACGAGGAATTTTCTAAAAAAGCCATACTGGACGACGGCACAGCGCAGGGCATGACAAGTTTCCGCAGGATCGGATATGGCGGTCCTTGTCCGCCTCCCGGTCCGGCTCATAGATATTTTTTCAAGCTATATGCGCTTGATACGATCTTAGATCTTCCTCCCGGAGTTATCAAGGGAGAAGTTGAAAAAGCAATGGAGGGCCATATAATTGAATCAGCTGAAATTATGGGACTTTTTAAGAGGTGATCGGTAAATGAAACTATATGGCCGCAATCCTGTTTTAGAACGTATTAGATCTAATCCAAAATCTATAAGAAAGCTTTATCTTCAGAAAGGTACCGATCTTTCGGCTATCGTCAGAGAAACAAAGGACAAAAATATTTCCTTTCAGTCGGTTGATAAGCAAACCTTTACAAGGCTAAGCGGTGATGTGCATGCTCAAGGCGTGGTTGCCGAGATCGATGACTTTAATTACACTCCTTTTAACGAAGTCATTGATGAGGCAATAAACAAAAACATTGTACCTGTTTTTGTCGATGGCGTTACGGACCCTCAAAACCTGGGCTCAATTATAAGAAATCTGGCCTGCCTTGGAGGCTATAACCTGGTTATCCCCAAACATAACTCCGCATTTATTAATGACACAGTTTTGAGAGTTGCTTCCGGCGGCGAGAACTATGTAAAGATCGCAATGGTAGAAAATATTTCAACAAGCATAAAGAATTCCAAGCAAAAAGGCTTATGGATAATCGGCGCCATAGCAGAAGGGGGAGAAGATATTACGCGCCTGGAATTAGTCCGGCCTCTTGCCGTAGTTATAGGATCTGAGGGAAAAGGGATAAGACCCGGCATTATTAAGAATCTTGACAAAGGCGTAACTCTTCCCATGGAAGGGGCACAGTTATCATATAATGTATCTATTGCAACGGCCTTATTTTGTTATGAGATAAAACGTAAAGGTTACTAATAAACAAGCCGGGATTGGGGCTTGGCCCCTATCCCGGCTTGGAATAGGGAAGGTATTATGATTGAAAATAGAAATATACTCAACTTTATCGCCGAAGCCGGGATGCTGAAACGGATAAAGCGAAGCGGATGGTGGATGCTCGGCATTCCCCATGAGGAAAGTGTGGCCGAACACAGTTTTAGATGCGCTGTTATAGGATATGTCCTTGCTAAAATGGAAAAAGTGAATCCTGAAAAAATAGTTATGATGACGCTTTTTAATGATATTCACGAAGCAAGAATAAATGATCTGCATAAAGTTGCACACAAATATCTTAATGTACGTGAAGCCGAGAAGAAGGCTTTCACTGAACAAATAGAATCTTTACCCGGAGATATGAAGGGCGAGTTAACATCTATCAGGAAAGAACATGACGAGCAGGAGACTCCAGAGAGCGTTATTGCCAGAGACGCCGATATATTGGAATGCCTGATACAAGCTAAGGAGTACGTTGACCTGGGATTTAAAGAGGCGGAGAAGTTTTTTAAAAAGGCTCCGGAACACTTAAAGACTAAAAGCGCCAGGGAACTCTGGAATACTACTAAGGACTGGGATAGCAGCACCTGGTGGGAGAAATTGACGGAATTTGAGAGATGAAAAGGAGAAAGTTCATAGTTGGTGGTTCATGGTTCATAGAAAAATCCATGAACAATGAACTCTGAACTATGAACAAACGCTGGAAAAACTTATAACTTATGACTTATAACTTATGACTATTGCTAGGAAAGGGTTAGTAAAAATAAGAAACCGGACAAAAGGGATTATGGAAAAAGCTAGCAAGACTATGTTAAAAGAAATACGGGAACTTTTGCAGGATAAAAAGGCGAGAGATGAGAAAAACTCTTTTGTCGCGGAAGGGCTAAAAATAGTCAGAGACATGCTGGCCAAAGGTACAAAAATAAAAAGCATTTTCGCGACCAATGATTTTTTGTCGGGAAACGAAAACATTTTAATAGAAGCTCAAGAAAAAAATATCCCCGTGTTCGCTGTAAGCGCGAAGGAGCTAGACAAAATATCGGGCCTTCAGAACTCCCAAGAGATATTGGTTATAGCGGAGAAGCCGGTTTATCTAAAAAACATTCTCTATGATAATGATGCTTGTTTAGCTGTTCTGTGTGACGGGATCCAGGATCCCGGTAATCTTGGCAACGTTATAAGAACAGCCGCCGCTTTCGGGGCAAACGCCGTACTTATTACCGGCGAGACTGTAGATGCTTTTAACCCCAAGGTTGTACGCGCTTCCAGTGGTATGGTTGTAGATATTCCGATCATGTTTCTATCAAAAGAGGAAATTGTAGAGCTTAAAAAGAATGGCTTTATAATGTTTGCCGGCCAGCTTGATACGGAAAATGGCAAAAGATTGGAAGAGATAGAGAACGTTCCCGCTAAGACGATAGTTGTTTTTGGAAGCGAAGGACGAGGTGTTTCAAAAGAGATTTTAAAACTTTCAGATGAATTTTTTTACATACCGATATCCGAGAAGGTAGAATCGCTTAACGTGTCTTCAGCGGCAGCGATAGCGCTTTATTGGCTTATGAATTCGAAATAAGGGTATATTGCTTTTTTATCTGAAAACGTCAGAGATAGCACGAAGGTCATGCGTTCTCTGCCCGAACAGCGCCTTGACGCTAATCCTGGTAACCTGGTGACTTGGTGTCCTGGTAACCTGGTGACCTCGTAGCCTGGTGACCCGGTGACTTGGTGACCACTTATGACATGTGACTTTTAAAAAAGAGGCCTGAAATGAGCGATCTGTGCATGATTTATGTTACTGCCCCGTCCAAAAAAGAGGCTGAAGAAATATCCGAAAAATTAGTTTCGGAGCGGCTTGCCGCATGCGTAAACATCTTTGATGGAGTTAAATCAATATACCGGTGGGAGGGAAGGCTTGAGAAAAGCGAAGAAGCTGTGCTTATTATTAAAACTAAACATGCGCTTGCTCCGGAAATTGAAAAAAGAATAAAAGAGCTTCATAGCTATTCTTGTCCATGTATAGAAGTTGTACCGGTAGAAGGCGCTAGTGAAGAATATGCGAAATGGGTAGCCGGAGAAACAAAATGACAAAATTTTCCATAGATTCCGAAAATAGACTGATAATAACTGAAACTGTTAAGAAAAGTTTTCCGCAGGAAGAAGGCTCAACTCTTAAGGCGAAAGCAATATACGACAAAGCCTTATACAATCTTAGCAGAGGAAAAGTTCTTGAGAAGACAGCTCTTGAAGGCGAATGGTCGTTAACAGAAGAGTATAATCTTTCCTTTCGCTCTTCAGTCTCTGATTCAATCTTTGCAGGCAAGACCTTCATAGTGTACGGGGAGATAGAAAGCGTATCGGGAAACAGTTTAAATTTTAGGGCCAGGACCAGCGATCCGGAACTGGCTTTAAAGGCGTGCTCGCTCCAGTTAAGGGGAAAGTGGCAGGCCGATAAAGACAATAGACTCACTTTTCTTATCTCCAAAACGGGATCAGCTTACGATATTCTTACTTTTCAGGGCGCCTGGCAGGTTAATAAAAATAACGAAGTTATCTTTACGCATAAAAGGTCCTATCTCAAAACTAAAACCAAACAAAACAATCTATTAGTTTTTAAAGGTTTCTGGGAGCTTGGAGAAAAGAAGCTTGTATATCGTCTTGAAAAAAGCGAAGATTCATTTTTTGCTTTCAAGGCGGCTCTCGAGTCAAAAGACCTGACC
>JAQBAV010000070.1:0-2687 GCA_032126595.1 Candidatus Omnitrophota bacterium
CCTCTTACATCTTCAACTTCAACAGCTTCAGTGAACTTAAACTGTTGAAGAGTTCCTCCGGTAAAATCTATGCCGAAATTTTTCTCGCCTCTTGAATGAAAGAAAAATAAACCTGCAATAATAACGATAGATGAAACTAGATAAGCGATCTTCCTTACCTTAACGAACTGTATGTTTGGCTGGTTGAAAAACTGCATCATGTGGAGTTTTTCTAGTTTTGCCTTTCCTGTAGTTAATAGGTCCATAACTAGACGCGTAACAACAAGCGCAGTAAACATACTTGCGATAATACCGATACTTAAAGTTGTGGCAAATCCTCTTACCGGCCCCGTACCAAACTGGAATAGTATTAACGCCGTAATAAGAGTTGTAACGTTAGCGTCGAGAATTGTCCAAAAAGCTTTATCATAACCGGCATTAACAGCTGCATGGAGCGCCTTACCGAGTTTTGATTCTTCGCGTATTCTCTCAAAAATAAGTACGTTAGCATCAACTGCCATACCTATAGTTAAGAGTAAACCGGCAATGCCTGGAAGAGTTAGTGTGCCACCAAAGTATGATAGCGCGCCTGTTATGATAAGAATGTTTAATACCAGGGCTAAGTCAGCAACAAGACCTGCTAAAAGATAATATATCGCCATAAATGCGAGTACACATGCACCGCCTATTAAAATGGCTCTTACGCCGTCTTTAACCGAGTCTTTACCTAGAGACGGTCCAACGCTGCGTTCTTCGATAATAGTTACAGGAGCTGGAAGCGCACCAGCACGTAGTATAAGCGCTATGTCATTAGCTTCCTGCACCGAAAAGTTGCCCGTTATCTGAGCTCTACCTGAAGGTATTCTCTCGCGGATAACAGGAGCTGTATTAATTTCTCCGTCCAGAACAACGGCGAGTCTTTTATCTACGTTACTTCCTGTAATTTGAGAAAATAAGTCTGCGCCTTTATCATTAAACTCGAGTGAAACATACGGAAGACCAAACCCCTGCTGGCTAAACTCAGTTTTAGCATCTACCAACATATCTCCGGTAAGAACGGCATCCGTCTCAACAAGGAGGGATTCTTCTTTGTCGTCCCTGGTTTTCATTATCTTAAGCTCATAGCCTTCTATTTTTTCTCCGTCTAAAGCCTTCTTTAATAGATTTGGATCGTCTGAGACAAGTAGAAACTCAAGGTGCGCGGTTTTGCCGATAATGTCTTTTGCTCTATTTCTATCGGTAACACCTGGAAGTTGAATAAGAATGCGTTTTTCTCCCTGAAGCTGTATATTGGGTTCTAGTACACCAAATTGGTCGATCCTGTTTCGTATGATTTCAAGTGCCCTCTGGGGAGCATCCTTAGCCGCATCCTTTGTTAGGCCTTGGGTGTCAACCTCCAGAATAAGATGCATACCTCCCTGAAGGTCGAGACCCAGGTTTATTTTGCCATCTTTTACAACGTCACCCTTGTCGTTAAGGACGTCTAGCGGAGGATAGGAAAGCCATAGAGCTACAGCTGCTATAGCAATAACTAAAACACTTTTCCATTTAAGATTTTTACGCATAATTACCCTTCTTATTAAAGTAACGAACTACAAACTTCAAACTACCAACTACTTGTTGACTACTTCTACTTTTGCTTTTTTAAGCTTAGATATTGATCCCTTTTGCACCTTAACTCTCGTATTATCATCAACGCGCAGGGTTATTACATCATCCTGTATATTAACGATTGTGCCATACATACCGCCAGAAGTGATGACTTCATCATTTTTCTGGAGCGCATCTATCATTTTAGCGTGTGCCTGTTGAGATTTCTTCTGAGGCCTTATAAGCAGAAAATAAAAGATTATGAAGATAAGCGCTATAGGCATTAAACTTGTGATTGGGTTCGACTGTGCCGGTGCCTGAGGAGCTGCGGCTGCCTGTGCAAATGCTAATGTAAACATGGTATTTCCTTTCTGGTTAACTTCGGTTTAAGTAAAAACAAGGTTAATTATACTAATATTTAGCCAAAACACAATAGTAATATTATGGGACTGAACTCTTGTGCTATTTGTTTTTACCTGATTTAAATTTGCTGGTAAACTCTTTTTTGAACTCCGTGAAACGGTTCTGGTTTATAGCTTCGCGTGCGAGTCGTATTAGTTTAGCATAAAAATATATATTGTGCAAAGAAATGAGTCTTACGGCCAAAATTTCACCGGTATTAAGAAGGTGCCGTACGTATCCCCTTGTGTAATTCTTGCACACAGAACAGTCACATTCCGGGTCCAGGGGGGTAAAATCATCCTTAAATGGGGCATTCCTGACCTGAACCTCGCCAGAGGATGTAAAAACTTGCCCGTTTCTCCCGTTTCTGGTGGGAACAACGCAATCAAACATATCTACCCCACCTGCTATAGCTTCAAGCATATCTGGAGGGGTTCCTACTCCCATTAGGTAACGAACCTTATCTTCCGGAAGAAGTGCTGCCGTATAGTCAGTGATCTCATTAATTAATTCCGTGGGTTCGCCTACCCCTATTCCTCCCAGGGAATATCCATCCAGGTCCAGCCCTACAAGTTCATTTGTACATTTTTTTCTCAAGTCGTGATATGTGCTTCCCTGAACTATACCAAAAAGGGCTGAAGAGCCCCCTCTTTCAGCAAGTCTATCCCTTGATCTTTTGGCCCACCTTATAGTAAGGTCCACAGAATCTTCGACAT
>JAQBAV010000071.1:0-2536 GCA_032126595.1 Candidatus Omnitrophota bacterium
TGTATATCTTTCCTGCTTGGCATAATAACTCCTTTTCTTTGGTGGGGAATATATAGTTTTTACTATTATATTTATAACTGAGCATAATTCAACAAGTATCTTATCAGAATATTGCAATTATCAGTGCATAATCTCTCCTAAGCTCAAAATTATTGATTTCCTAGCTAAAAACACTTCCGGACAGCCCAATTTACGAGGGCCATCAGTTGACAAGCCTCCTATTTGATTGTAAACTTCTTGAAACAAGGATTTTCGAACAAACTATGAAATACATTAATATCATTTTAAAACCAGTTATTCTTACGCTTTCTGTAATAGCTTTTCTATTTGTGAGTACCTCTTCGCATAGTGCAATAGATAGCGCAGTAAGAGAAGTAGATAGGCCCGTTCGTGAAGAAGCAGAAGAAAGACTTCTTACCCCCTCTCCGAAAGAGCCCAAGATAGAAGAAGAAAAACCTGAACAAGAAATAATCGAAGAAGGTCCGGTTGTTTTTATAGAGTATATCAATATCGAAGGCGCTGAGAGCGTTTCGGTAAAGTCCCTTGCGTCGATCATTAAAAAGTATGAGAATCGCGAAGTTGGCATGTCAACCCTTGGCGTTCTTTGCGGCGAAATAGAAAGAGAATATTTGAGACAAGGTTATATCGCTGTTTGCTTCCTGCCCCAACAGGAAGTAAAAGATGGAAGAGTTACGCTCCGCGTTATTGAGGCTCGCATGGGAGAGCTCGTAATAGAAGATCAAAAGTATTTTAATGAAGATAGCCTGCTAGCCTTCTGGAGCACCCGCCCGGGCGAAGTTTTGAACTACGATAAACTAAGCCGCAACTTACAGCTTTACAATAAAAATCCTGATCGCGAGGTTTCAGCTGTTCTTTACGCCGGCAAAGCCCCTTTAACAACCGATGTAAAACTAGAAACCGAAACACACTTCCCTATCCACCCTATTTTTACAATTGATAATGAAGGTGTTGTATCTACGGGAAAGGAGCGTTATGGGTTTGGCGTGAGAGATAACGACTTTTTGTTTGCCGGAGACGTTCTTTTAGCCGGCTACACATTCGGAAGAGATTTTAGCGGTATATATGCCTATCACTCAGTACCTATAACTAATTTTGGCACAACCGTGATGTATGGTTACAGTCACAGTAGAGCCGATCCAAAAAAAGAATTCGAACAGTTTGGCATTAAGTCTATCGCTGACAATACAAGTGTTTTTGTTTATCAGGACCTCTATAAAAAAAGTAAGTATCTTGGCGAGGCATTTGTTGGGATGGATTTTAAAGATAAAACAACCTGGACTACGGATGGCACCTACTCCAGGGACCGATTAAGAGTTTTGCGCGCAGGCGCTAACCTGATCCATAGATTTAAGGAGTTTACTACATATATTAGGCCGGAGATTTCTCAGGGGTTAAATATCTTTGGAGCGCGCCGTACGAGTGAACTTTCCTCCAGGGGTGCCGGCAACGTATTTACAAAATTTAAGCTTGATGTAAAACAAAGGGTTATTCTTCCTCTTGAAATGCAGATGGTTTTAAATTTCAGCGGCCAGATCGCTTCAGAAAAGCTAACCCCCCAGGAAGAATTTCTTTTAGGCGGAATTAATTCTGTAAGAGGTTATCCATCGGGAGACTTTTTGGCAGATAACGCTTATCAGGCTAATGTCGAACTACTTTTTCCCGCATATTTCATACCTGAAACTATTAAAGTTCCTTTTCTGGAAGATTCACTGAGAAGCTCTATAACGGGTATTGTGTTTTTTGATTACGGATATGGAATGAAGCGGGGCGCCGCGAGCTACGAAGAAAGAGATATGAGTCTGGCTAGCTTTGGAGCCGGCGTTCGCATAAAACTCTTTAAAAAAACTTATCTACGACTTGAATGGGGCTTTCCGGTTGGGGATAATCCTGTAACAGAAACGGCTGCTTCACGTTTTCATTTCTCACTAAACTACGAGATATAAAACGGTTCATAGTTCAGAGTTCATTGCTCATGGATCTTTCTACGAACTACCAACTACGAACCCGGAACTCACTTCCATCTATGATTTAAAACCTTCTGTCGCTACTCTCCGTACTTAATGTAGTACTTCTTTGTTCCACCCTCTAAGACAACCATTATTCGCGCACCCACTAATAGGTTATCAGGCATATTAATTAATTCCATCATACTTTCAGGGGCGAAGATCATACTGCCAATTCCCCCGGCGGTGAAAGATTGAAAGTCATTTACTAACTTATTATTTAGGTCCGCATCGTTTATATCTATTATTATATCACCAACATTTAAAATATCAGAGGTAGTTGGTTCTACTGGAGGGCTTGGTGGCGCTAATGCCCAGCCTATTGAATTCGCAAAGACGCTGGTTGCAGTATATATAGTAGCACCAAGATTATGCGAGTCGCGTACGTCTAAAAAGTCCATATTATAAGTGTCGCTTGTAATCTCAATTTCCCACTGTTGACCGGGAACATCGCTCTGAAGTATAAGCATATTGGCCGCATCGACTCCCTGAAGAGTAGCTGTGCCCTCAAT
>JAQBAV010000072.1:0-5381 GCA_032126595.1 Candidatus Omnitrophota bacterium
CCATTCTGATCCTGCAAAGAAGACCAACTTGACTGAAGCCGAAAACCTTAGGGAATTATTAGTGAACGAGGAAATGAAGCAATTATACCTTGCCGATATTTACCTTGCTCAGGGAAATTTTAAGTTCGCAGCGAAAACTTACTACAACTACTACCACTATATGACCAAACTTTTAAAAACAAAGCTGGAAGAAAAAGCTATTTCGGAAGAAGATGCAAAGGCGATGAAAGAGCAGGCCTCTTATGGGCTTTTAATGAGCGCAGTGGTTTATTTGGATCAGACAAAGAGTTATGCTTATCAGGGAGATGTAGAAGGGGCTAAAGAAAGTCTGGAGGGCGTTCTTAAGGCAGCTGATAACTGGGAGAGAGCTTCCATTGATCATGCGGAACATAAAGCCTGGATACAGTTTATAAAAGCCGAAACGTTAAAGACGTTAAACAGGCCGCAGGAAGAAGTAAATGCTGCGTATAAGTCTGCCATGACCCTGGCAAAGGCAAACGGACAAAAGAACCTCCTTCTGCTTATCGCACGGGCATTGGGAGAGGAAGTTGAGCTGAAAGACCTAACCGGGACCTGGACTGCTCTGATTACAGGAGAAGTTCCTCTATCCTTTAGGGATACTGTCAGACAGGTTCTGGGGGAAGCTACTGGGGAATACGAAAAAAGACTGCAGGAAGAAAAACGCAAGGCCGAAGAAGAAAAGAGAATGAAAAAAGAAGCTGAAGAAAAAGCTAAAGCTCAAGACGGAGCAATGCGCGGGATAAAAACAAGGAGTGACCTTGCTGTCGCCCTCATTAAGGCAAGAAGACAGGTCCAAGGTCTAGAGAATAGATTGAGATTTGGAGGAGACTCTAAGGCTGTACAGTCGAGCATGCTGAAGAATATCAGCGCTCTAACTGCAAAAATTGACGTCTTAACAGCGGCAAAAAATAACGGGGCGCTTCCGGCAGGCAGTCATCAGGCTCCTATAGCTGACACCGGAGAGAATGCTCCAGACCATAGAATAGTCAATGCTGTAATAAGCATAGCTATAGAAGAAGGTCTTGTTGAAACTACGAATATAGAAGGTATAGCAGTAAATATATTAGGTGCAGAAGGTGCGGGGAATTTTGCGGATCTCTATGAGGCTTTTAGTGAGAAAGCAAAATCTAGACTTGTAGATGTTTTTGACAGACTATGTGAGGCAGACGGTATTATGGGTATAGAGTCCGCCCATATCTACGGTGATAGCTTTAAGAAGCTTGACCAAATAGCAAACCATGCCGGTGTCGAAGCTTCACGCATCTTCATCTCAAGAGGATTACTAGAAGATGGTGTAGATCTTTTAGAGCAGCCTCTAGTTCGTCACGAAATAACTGAGATGAGGATTCACCAAGGGGAAGCGGCAAGACTCCTTGAGTATAGATCATGGCAGGAAGTGCCGCAGGAAGTCCGTCGTGAAGCTATAAGAAATATGAGAAATAAGATAGATTACAATGCATTTGCCCAAAAGGCTCACGAAGCAACTGATAGGGCAATAGCAAGTACACCTGAAACACAAAATACTCTAATCATAGAAACATTAGACACTATTGCGTATAAAGCACAAGAGGAAGGTGCGGGGATAGCTAGAGAGGAAGACATTCAGACGGTAGCTGAGCATAAAAAATCAGGGGAAGATGAAGGCATAATACTGTTCGCAGACGAGATAGTTGATAACTGCGCGGCATTAGACCTGGCTCAGTTGTCTAGAATGACAGGGGAAGAAGGGCATGTTGTAGACAAATTTGTTCTTTTCGCCGAAGACGTTCGTAAAGCAAGGCATCTTGAGAGAGTAATAAAGCTTTCCAATGATAAGGCCAAAGTAACTGTTATTACAAAAGATGAACTTGCCGCCTTTTATAATGGTAAAGGCATGGCCTTTGAAATGTCTTTAGTTAAAGACCTGGAGAGATACTGTCTTAATCAGGGTGTATTTAAAAGGGCTGAGAATGTGCTTGGTATCGTCCGAGGTCCATTGAAGGACCAGGAGAGTATCGACAACCTTAGGAGAGAGCTTAAATCAAGCGGTAAGAGGATTCCTGTGGTCATATTTGAGTCTTCTACAAGTAAAGGCGCTTACTCATTGGTTCAGGCCGTGGCAGCGCTTATTAAGGTTGATAGAAGCGATTCAAATAATCTTCTCATAATTTTGCCTCCGGTCCAAAAGCAGGACTTACAGGACAAAGTTATGGAATACCGCGCACTTGTACATGCGCTTCAGTCAGCGTAATAGAAAAAACTTATTACCCCAGAGCCGGGTTGCATTAGCATCCCGGCTTTTTTTATGCCATTCCCATAGAAGGGGAAACCTTATAATCTTTGACACCTTGCTTTTAATGTGGTATTTTTCTACATATGAAAAACATTTGGTGGATAACAATTCTTGCCGGAATAATTTTCCTGACATTTATTGCGACTTGTTGGGTTTTTGACACTTCGTTCGCAGAGACTACAATAGATTGGTTTGCTTTTCTTGCAGGTATCTACCTAGTAGTAGAAGGTATTTATAAAATACTAAAATATAAAGCACCATTCTTTCCAAGCCAATTCCTAAGATTTCTGCGTGTTGTTATAGGAGCATGCGTCTTCACAATACATCTTTTACAATTCATGAGGTTTTAACCATTTGCACCGGCCGGGTCGGTGACCGACCCGGCCGGTAGTATTGGAGGGATTTAAATATGAGAACTAGATGCCTAGCGAACACTTCTCTCGATGTCACAGCTATTACTCTAGGTACTTGGGTTTTAGGTGGGGACGCGTCGTGGGGTGAGGCTGACGATAATGAATCTGTACGTACGGTTGAGAAAGCCGCCGATAATGGCATCAATATGATTGATACAGCTCCTATTTATGGAGCGGGCCGTTCGGAAGAAGTCGTTGGGAAAGCGCTTAAAAATGTAAAAGAAAAGATGTATATAGCAACAAAGTGCGGGCTCAAGAGTAAGGGGAAAGGGATAGCAGTAGACTTAAGCGCTAAATCCATACAGGAAGAAATAGAAGATTCCCTGAGAAGGCTCGGCGTAGAGCAAATAGATCTATATCAGTGTCACTGGCCGGATGAAAAAATTTCTATGGAAGAGACTTTTAGCCAGATGAACAAATTAGTTACTGAAGGCAAAATAAGATATATCGGTGTTTCAAATTTCAATAAAGACCAACTCGAAGAAGCTCTTAAGTACGCTCCGGTAGTCAGCAACCAGGTTCAGTATTCAATTTTTCATAGAGATATAGAAAAACAGATGCTTCCATTCTGCCGTGAAAAAGGAGTTTCTATTCTTGCATATGGTTCTTTAGGCGGAGGAGTACTTACAGGTAAATATAAAGAACCGCCGCAATTCCCTAAGTCTGACGCAAGAAGCTTTTTCTATACCTATTATAGGGAACCTTTCTGGAGCAAGGCTCGCCAAATGGTATCGGTCCTTGAAGAAATCGCGGGAAAAAGAAATGTTCCGGTAGGCGATGTGGCAATAAACTGGGTGCTTTTAAAAAACGAAGTAGCTACCTGTATTGCCGGCTGCCGAAACGAAGAACAGCTTAAGAAAAACGCCTCATCCATGAGTTGGGAACTTACTGTAGGAGAAGCCGCGAGGATAGAGGAAGCCTACAAAGAGTTCTTTTCCTAATTGACCGATTCTTCCAGTTCGGGACTGGCAGTCCCGAACTGGAAGAGGGTTTATACCAGACCTGTTCGTATAACTTGGGAAAGATATTTCGCGGAAGGCTTGACGGTTCTTTCCTGAGTTCCATAATCGACGTGTACCAGTCCAAAACGAGGCTTATAACCTTCGGCCCATTCAAAGTTATCCAATAGCGACCAATATAGATATCCTTCTACAGGGCACCCCTCTTTTATCGCCTTCAATAGATATGATAAGTGGCTTTTAATGAACTTCTGACGCACCGAATCATCTTCTGTGCAGGTGCCGTTTTCAGTAATGATTATAGGCAGGCCATAGCGCGAGAAGCTTTTAACTACTTCGTAAAGTCCTTTGGGGTAGATTTCCCACCCTAGTGAATTTGTTTTACCGAAATCTTTCCTTTTCCGGCTATCTGCCTGGTCTCCGTACCAGTTATGCCAAAAAGGTTTTACGTACTTGATAAAGTGGCGCGAGTAATAATTGAGACCAATAAAGTCGATCCCATTTTTTACTGCAAGCGGTTCTGGGTCTAATGCAGGAAAATCGATCCTTCCTTTAATTATAGATTTAACAAAGCTATGATTGTAAAAATTTGACCGCAAGAAAGTACAAGTTCTGTCTCTAAAAGAATATGGCGAGAAGGGGTGGAAGGCCGTTACTGCTTTTGCAAGGCCTATTTTTGGCTTCTTCATATTGTAACCGGTGGCCGCAGTCTCATACATCCTCTTGTACGCCTCAGAATGAGCCTTTAACATGTGTTTAATAACCATAAGAGATGATTCCATACTATCTTCATAAGGCGGCCATATGCCCAGCACATATCCCTGGAACGCAAGGACTATAGGTTCATTTATGGTTATCCAATACTCGACACGGTCACCGAATTCTTCCACAGCCTTTACGGCAAAACGGGTGAAGTATCCCACCGAATCCGGATTTTTCCAACTGCCCGCATGGGAAAGCCATTGGGGCACGGTAAAGTGGTTTAGTGTTACCATTGGCTTGATATTTAGATTTATGAGAGTATTAATAACCTCACTGTAGTGATTCCATTCGAACTTATCCCAAACGCCTTCTTCCTTTTCAAGCCGGCTCCACTCAAGACTAAAACGGTGCATGTTATGAGAAAGGTCTTTCGCTATGGTGAAGTCCTCTTCAAAGAGGTTGTAATGGTCGCAGGCCTTACCCGAAGAAGGGGCGTGTCCGGACTCCTCCCATTCCCACCAGTCATTGTTAAAGTTGTCACCTTCCACCTGATGAGAGGAAGTAGCAGAGCCCCAGAAGAAGTTTTCAGGAAATTTTTCCTTCATGCTAATAAAGTATACTAAAAATTTAAGGAATAACAAACGGGTAAGCTCAGTTATTATTAAATATCAAATAAATGTTGACAAAACATCAAAATATGCATACAATTTAAGGCGGGAGAGGGTAGGGGGTTCTCCCGCCTTAGAGACGCGAAAGATCCTATCGGATCCGCGTTTTGTTGATAGTAATATTTTATCAAATTTGTAGTTTATGTCAAGAAACAAAATTATGGAGGAGCGTTATGAAAACATTGAAAATTTTTACCGTTTTCGTCCTAATTTCAGGACAAGTCATGGCAAGCTCTATCTGGCAAAAGCCTTTCGAGAGTAGTGCCAGAGAGATAAATTGTATAGAATTCTCTCAAAATTGTGACATTGGGTATATCGGAACAGATTCTGGACTTTTTGTAACTCA
>JAQBAV010000073.1:0-2855 GCA_032126595.1 Candidatus Omnitrophota bacterium
CCTTGCTTTATAACGAGGCCCTTAAAAAGAATTTGGATGAAGATAAAGATGCCGTTAAGGTTATTGAAGAGGCAAAGAAGAAAATATTGATCGCACGGCTCCTTAAGGACGAGGTCGATGATTCCATCGAAATAACTGACGAAGACATAAGCGTGTATTACGAAGACAATTCTCTTAAATACATGTCTCCCGAAATAATGAGAGTATCTCATATACTTGTCCCAAAAAAGGAAGAAGCCGAGGTCATCCTGGAGAGACTGGATAAGGGTGAGAATTTTGATGACTTAGCCAGGGCCAGATCGATGGACCCCACGGCGCAGAATGCAGGAGATATCGGATATTTCCCCAAAGGACAGTTAATACCGGAATTCGAATATGCATGCAGCCAGCTTGAAATAGGCCAGATCAGCGGTATTGTAAGGACCAAACTGGGCTACCATATTATCTTGCTTACTGACCGTAAACTGCCCCAGCAAAAGCCCTTGGAAGAAGTAGAAGAAAAGGTTAAGGCAGAGATAAGGGCGATAAAGAGGCAGCAGCTCTTTAATAGTCTTCTCTCAAGACTTAGAGGAGAGAATAAAATAAAAATTAATGAAAAAGCACTTGTAAAACTTAATAACGCAGAATAAACAGGAGGGAGATAGATTATGAAAAGGATATTCAGAAAAGGACTTATAGCCCTAGTTTTTTTAAGTACATTTACAATATGCGCCGCCAGCTTCGCTGCCATGATCGACAGGGTTATCGTTGTTGTAAATGACGAAGTTGTGACACAGAGGGAGTTCGATAGAATGTTCATGCCCATCAAAGAAAGCTATGAAAAGAATTTTAAGGGTGAGGAGCTTTCAAAGAGATTAGATATGGCAAGAAAAGGCCTTTTAGAGCAGCTTATAAATTCTAAGTTAGCAATAAGCTTGGCCAAAAAAGAAAAAATCGAGATAGACGAGGCTGTGCTTGAAGAAAGACTGGGAAAAATAAAGGAATTTTACGGTTCAGATGAAGCATTTGCTAAGGCGCTGGGTGAGAAGGGGACCAATGTGACAGAGTTTGAGAGCGAGATACGCGACCAGATGCTTGCTCAAACACTTGTTGATAAAGAAGTAGTAAAAAATATAGACATCTCACCGGCACAGATAAAAGAAGTGTATGACCAAAATAAAGATCAATTTCTTGCCCCAAAACAGGTTAAGCTTAGCGGCATACTTATAAGGAAAACCGGCGACAGAAAAAAAGATGCTGAAGCCAAGAAAAGAGCGAATGAAATAGCAAAAAAAGCTACGAAGGGCGACTTTGGAGCTCTCGCCGCGGAAGTTTCAGAAGGGCCGTATGCCGGGAAGAATGGAGACATGGGCTATCAGTCACAAGGCCAGTTACTTCCAGAGATTGATGAGGTAGTATTTGTTTTAAATAAGGGACAGGTATCAGGGGTTGTGGAAACTGCAGTAGGGTACCATATATTCAAGGCTGACGACATTAGAGAATCCCACGTACTTGAGTTTGACGAAGTAAGCGAATTTATTAAAGGTCAACTTTTTAAACAGAAGTTCCAGATAGAACTCGTTAAATGGCTGGAGAAGAATAGAAAAGATGCGCACATCTCCTACAAATAAACCACAAATTTTAATTACAATGGGAGACCCTTCCGGGATAGGGCCGGAAGTGATCATGAAGGCGATGGCAAGTTCGAGGTTAAAAGGACTTGCCGTTTTCGTACTTCTCGCTGACAAAAAGATTATCCAAAGGTATTCAAAAAAATACAAATTCAAGATCGCGTATCACTCGGTGCCTAACGCATTTGGAGTTATAAACCTTGATGAAAAAGCTGTTAACGTTATAGATCCGACAGAACCATTAAAAACACTTAAGGTTGGCACTCCTACGAAGGAGGGGGCTAAAAAGGCCCTTCTCTGTATAGATGCAGCCATTGATTTAGTAAAAAATTCTGAAAATACTTCCCGCATGGCTATAGTTACAGCTCCCGTAAGCAAGGCCGACATAGCCTCTATCCATCCCGGTTTTATCGGCCACACGGAATATTTGCAGGACGCCTTTAATGCAGAGCTGGTAACAATGGTTCTTACCGGGGAGAAGCTGACGGTCGCTCCGGTCACTAGACACATACCTATTAAAGACGTTCCGAGAAATCTTTCGGTAAATCTTATCCTGGACACATTAAAACAAATAATTAAATACCGTGAGCAGCTAACCGGGAAGAAGTCTCCCGTAATTGCAGTTACCGCACTTAATCCCCATTGCGGGGAGAGAGGGGGAATAGGCACAGAGGAATCAGACATTATCGCCCCCGCAGTCATGAAGGCAAAAAAGATTTATAAAAATGTCGAAGGGCCGATATCGGCCGATGTAGTATTCTATAAAGCACTCCAGGGGAAAGCCGATATTATTGTTTCCATGTATCATGACCAGGCTCTGGCGCCTTTTAAAATGATAGATTTTGATTCCGGAGTAAACATGACGTTGGGGTTAGGGTGCATAAGAACTTCGCCTGACCATGGGACAGCTTTCGATATAGCCGGAAAAGGAAAAGCAAACCCTGAATCAATGATACGCGCAATTGAACTCGCCGCCAGAGCAATAAAACAGTGAAAAGAAAAGCATGTTAAATAAGAACAGGCGTATATATCCCGAACTCGAACAGTCCTCGCCCCGACGGGCACCCCGTGAAACGGGGTCGCGGGGCTGCGGAACTCGCCGGGACACATACATCTGTTCTTTTAAGTAGAAATCTTTAACTGTATAGGTGGGGAAGCGGTTATAATTCGGAGACGAACCGTATTATTGAAACACTGGGGTTCGTTTTTTCTGTAATTAAGTTGGAGTGAATAGGGCCAATCCCG
>JAQBAV010000074.1:0-4833 GCA_032126595.1 Candidatus Omnitrophota bacterium
TATCACCTTCCAAGACTGCTTTGAAGGGCTGCTGTTCTTTCCATTCAGGATGTATCGGAGCAAGGACCTTCACTCGGTCAATCACAAACACCAACTGGAAATCCATGGGCTGTTCGGCCCACAATGTGCCATCATTGTCGAATGTTGCGATGCGTTCTTCCGACCGGACATAGTTGGGGCCTCCTTGTTTGGTGACATCCTGAACAAATTGAATAATTGCCGACTTGGCCGCACCTTCTCTCCAAGAAGGTAGAGGATCTTTTTTAACTGCGGAGTTACAGCCAGATGTAAAAACTATTAAAAATATACACACAAAGAAATGTATTTTTAAACGTTTCATTTTTTTTGATCCTTTTATGTTACTCTTGTGTTAAAAGATCCACAGAACATTAATCGACCATGCCATACCTTCAAAACGGTCTTCTGCCCAGTATTCTTTATTAAACTTACCTGTAATGGCGCATTTATTCTCAACTGCCCAGCATGTGACCTGCGCTCCTATACCGCTGACACGGTTGAGTACCTCTTTGTTGGCGGCCTCGCTTCCGTGATCTTCGCTTAGCTGCCACTCGTTATAGCCCATCACTGCAATCTCGGCGCGCGGATGAATATACTGCGACAGGCCGTACTCCAGGGTTATGTTCTGGCCGGGCTGTACATGCTTATCTATCTTCTTACTGTGCCATTCGTAGGTCGGCCTTACAAAAAGTGCGGTTGCCTTATTTTCGAACGGATAGTAATACGCGCTCACCTGCACCTGTTGGGTCAAAAAACCTAAGCCTATATTCGCAATATTATCCTTATCGTAGAAACCTGTGGGACAATAAACCCCGTAACTTATGCCGACATCATACTGCTTACCTCGCCAGTCTAGCCAAATGGGCTGGACATACAGATCGCCAAAGCCTGTATTTTCATCATGTACGTTAACGGTTTTATTGGCCGTAACAGTTTTACTGATGCCTCCTACCGAAATGGTGCCTGCGGCGCTTGCTTTTGCATCCACATCAACGCGGGTATATCCCCATACGGGAGCGATAAAAAAGGCATAATCCGCGCCCAATATTTTAAAACCCGGCACCCACATCACTGGTATCATTTGAATGAACGTATCTAAATTGATATCCAGATCAGCGGTGAGATTTCCGGTAATGGTCACCGGAACCGAATGCCCGAGGACGGTGATGTCCTTTGTCAGGGTGCCCGATGCCGACATTGAATCGAATTTATTACCGTCCCGGTCTTTAAAGGTATCGCTCGAGTAATACATGTCATACGACACTAGATAAAGACCTTTAGTGGGCATGATCGTGTCCCTGGCACTAATAGGCATCGGCGAATAATGTCCCTGTTCGCCTGCAATTGCAAAAGGAACACTGTAAATAAAAATCACTAAGATTAGAAAAAATTTAATATAGCGGTTTCTCATTTCCCTCCCTATTTATTTTGTCAGACACTTCACGCTTCTTTAATAAAGAAAATTACTTCCAAACTTTTTTTATAAAGTCTTCTCTTCCTGAACCTTTTTTATACATATTGTAATGCACGGAGTTCTTGTCAAAGTAATCCTGGTGATATTCTTCTGCTTTGTAAAACTCTGAGGCAGGTCTTATTTCTGTAGCAATAGGCTTATCAAACTTACCGCTTTCGTCCAGCGCCCTCTTTGACTCTTCGGCTAACTTCTTTTGCTCTTCATTATGATAAAAAATCACAGTTTTATATTGGCTGCCCCTATCTCCAAATTGGCCAAAGGGGTCGGGTGGGTTTATCTGTCTCCAGAAAATATCTAATAACTCTTGATAGGTAACCTTCGTAGGATCATACGTAACCAACACTGCTTCAACATGCCCCGTTGTGCCTCTAGAGACTTCCTCGTAGGTCGGGTTTTCTTTATCTCCGCCGGTGTAACCTGCTATAACATCTACAACGCCCTCTTTGGCTTCGTAAGGCCACTCCATACACCAGAAGCATCCTCCGGCGAATGTAGCTTTCTCTACGGTTTCAGAAATATTTTTTTCTGTAATATTTTCTTTTTTTGACATAACAAGAAACGTTCCTACGAGTATGATTACTAGCAATATATCTATTAATCTTATTCTTTTCATCTTACATTATATGTATTATCACTGTCCCCCAAACCGTAAGAATAAAGTTACCAAAAGCGTAAGGCACTGTATAGCCAAGAGCCGGTATAGAGCTTTCTGCCTCCTCTTTAAGTAACATTGAGTGACGGCGTAGCAGTTCCAGCGCCAGTCAAAGCTCCCAGAGTCAAAAGTGGGTTTAGTTTTAAGACACCTCTTCCAAAAAAATACCCAAGTATGTGCGACGTAAGTGTAAGAACAACTCCATCCAATAGTAAGGAAACTCCTTTTGTTTCAATAGCTTCAACTGCCTTGGGTCCTGCGGTAAGCCCCACATGTCTCAGCAAAATAATGAAACATAACTCCCCTTCTCTATTTAGATGCTTCCCATTCTTTATGATATTCTTCCAATAACTCGCTTATACCTTTCCCTATTTTTGCGTAAGCGGCGTCCTGAAGGTTAGCAAGCGAAACGCGTACGGACATATTCGGCGCGTCAAAGCCCCCTCCATCCATAAGAACGATAGACTTTTCATCAGCGAGTCTCCAAACAAAGTCTATCGGCTCATGCTCCTTTACAAGGTACTCGGCGAAGTCATCGCTATACCTACTCTTAGCAAGCTCAGGTATATCTATAGTCGTATAGTAACGCGCATCATATTCATTGTCGGGACCCGCAATGCCTATTGCGTCGTATAGTGTTTTAAATCTGTGTGCCACTATCGACTGGGCTTCGGCCTTATATTCATCCTTCTTATCAATAAGGCAATACAGCGCAAATAAGACCATTTGAACCTGCTGAGGAGTTGAAAGCCCCGCAGTGTGGTGAAGTGCAACAGATCTTGAATCCGCAACCATCCTGTCAATGAGCTTCATGTTGTCAGGATCAAGTTCAACCGTGCTATACCTCTGGTGCAGCTTTGTTTTGTCAGACTCTGAAAGAGAAGCTATCTTTTTATCCAAAATATTATTTTCATGTATCCCTATTACGCCCAATCTCCAGCCTGTAGCACCAAAATATTTTGAGAAAGAATAAACGAGTATGGTGTTGTACGGCGCGACCGCAGCAAGTGACCTAAACCCATTAACAAAAGTGCCATACACATCATCAGTCAAGAGGATTAGATCAGGCCGCTTTGTTTTTACTAATTCTCCAATTTTTTTAAGGCTCTCATTCTGGATACTGACTGATGTAGGGTTAGATGGGTTTACCAAAAAGAATGCTTTAACACTTGGGTCTAACAGCTTTTCGATCTCCGAATCTAAATACTGCCAGTCTGAATTCTCATCCTGCTTTATTTCAAGTTCAACGAATTCATAATCGTTTAAGTGCGGTATTTCAAGATATGGCGTAAATATTGGCGTACCTAAAGCAATCTTATCTCCTTTATGAAGAAGCTTATTCTCCATGAGAGAAGAAAAGATATAATCCATTGCGGCAGTTCCGCCTTCAGTGGGAAATAGATCGAATTTGCCTAACTTTGGATCATTGCCAAACATCTCCTGTTCAAGATATTTATGTACAACCACTTCACTGTTTGAAAGCATCCTATCCGGCGTCGGATAGTGGTCCCCCAGTATTGCATCGATCAATTCACAGATAAAGCTGTCCGGATCCAGCTTCAACTCATCGCATACATAGTTATATGCCTCTTTGAGAAAAGGCACGCCCTCCGCTTCCCAGTTCTCGGCCATATATTCTTCGAATCTTTTGGCTATACCTTCTTTTTCGGGGGTGGATCCCAGACGAGGCCTGTGTGGGGTTCTTTCTGACTCTTGGACAGCAAACAAGCCCAGCTGGAAAAACCCGCGTCGCGGGGTCATGGTTATCCAGTTGGGGTTCCCACGGCCGGCATTAAGCATCATGCGTTCGTGATGCGTCTGGGCCATATCAATAAGCTTATTCTTAAGTTCAAAAGGGCTTAACACTTCGTATTTTTTTTCTTCAGCTCGACTCATAACTTCTCCTTTTGTAAAAAAAAGGCAACTCCCCGAATAAAGGAATTGCCTTTATAATATTGTTTTCTACTAGCGTGAATCTCATCAACCACTCCCCCGAGGTGATCATATTATTAATATTATATACATATTAGCCCTACTAGATGAGTTTTGCAAGACATTTGCTTAAACTGATTTCCGTAAATTATTATTTTGATTTATTTAGTGAGGAGATTTTTCCCTGGAGGGTTCCCATCGGACAGAATCTACACCAGACTCTTTCATGTATAGGCACTCCCAGAACTATAGATATAATCGAAGTAAGCAGGCAAATCTTAATAAATACGAATCCTACAGCAAAAAGAGTTTTCTCAGCTGTTACCATTTGGAGGATGAAGAAGATCATAAAAGCAAAGAAAACTGTCCACTTAAATTGCTTGCTTAAGAAAAGAGCTGGAATTCTTTTTCTTAGGCTGAATTTCTTAAGGACTATGTCAAGAAAAGCCCCGCGCGGACATAAGTTCGTACACCAAAACCGTCCCCGAAAATAAGAAAGAGTGAGGAAAAATATCATAAAGAGCATTACCAGATACCCTAATAGGGTCGAGAAAAGCCCTCCAATAAGTATAACTGGAAAAAACCAAATCATTATTGATTGTGATAATTTTTTATTCATATATGTATGGCTTGTAGAGTCGAACTTTTGGCTTCGCCAGCGTTCAAATCTAACTGACAGGCAATAAAATATAAAATTCCGGACTACACCGGCATTTTATATTTTATGGTACGCCTGCCGCGATTCACTGAACCATTA
>JAQBAV010000075.1:0-14296 GCA_032126595.1 Candidatus Omnitrophota bacterium
TTTATGCCTTTGTAGCTTCAGTTCTTCCTATTTGGGTGCTTCTTCAGCCAAGAGACTATATAAACTCTCATCAGCTTATAATAGGCCTTGCGCTCATGATATTCGGGGTTATAATAGCGCAGCCAAAAATAGTTGCTCCGATGATACAGCTTGCACCAAAAGGAGCGCCTCCGATATTTCCATTTTTATTTATAACAATAGCGTGCGGCGCGATATCGGGCTTTCATTCTTTAGTAAGTTCCGGGACAAGCTCCAAACAGTTAAAAAATGAGGAAGATGTAAAGTTTATTGGCTATGGAGGGATGCTTACAGAGGGGCTTCTTGCCGTTTTAGTTCTTATCGCGGTCGGAGCGGGAATAGGAATGTATGTTAAGACCGGTAGCGGGGAAGTTCTGACAGGAGCAAGCGCCTGGAATCACCATTATTCAAGCTGGGCTGCGGCGCAAGGCCTTACCCAGAAGGTAACAGCGTTTGTTAATGGGACGGGCAATATGCTGCACTCTTTTGGTATACCGCTAAAGTATGGTGAGGCACTTATAGGGATTTTGGTAGCATCCTTTGCCGGAACCACACTTGATACTGCGACACGCATACAGAGATATGTTGTTAGTGAGCTTGCCGTTGATTATAAAATAAAGCCTCTTCAAAAAAGATATCCTGCAACTCTTTTTGCTGTTACAGCAGCAGCTTTATTGGCATTTTCCGGAGGGGGAGGAACAGGAGCACTTTTACTATGGCCCCTTTTCGGTGCAAGTAATCAGCTTCTCGCAGGACTTGTATTACTTGTTGCATCTATTTATCTAATAAAACATCGCTCGAAGATATGGCCGACAGTAATTCCAATGACTCTTATGATAGTTACATCGGCTTGGGCGATGACAGTTAATATACAAAGGTTTTTTAGTTCCGGTCAGTGGCACCTTGTGGTAATAGGATCCTTACTATTAGTGCTTGAAATCTGGATGATACTTGAAGCGATATTAAGTATTGAAAAAGAGGAATTAAAAGTATAATATAAAGCTCAGTAACCGGGATTAAAAGAGATTAGATGGATATGTCCTGAATTCAAACAATCCTCGCCCCGACGGGCACCCCGTGAAACGGGGTCGCGGGGCTGCGGAACTCGTCGGGACACATTCATCCGGTCTTTTAGAAAAGAAAAGTTTCTATTATACAGAGAGGAGTAGCTGTGATAATTCGGAAACGAACCGTATTAGTGAAACGATGGGGTTTGTCTTTCTGGGATGGGCTACTAGAATTGTAACACAAATTTGTCTTAGTGCGCGCCCGTGAATGAGATTTGGTTTTAACGAGCGAGAGCGAGGTTAAAACCTTATATCGAATTTATCCCGATATAATCGGGATAGCTCAATGGATAGAGCAACCCCGACTTTGTCGGGGTAGGTTGCAAAGCAGTAAATATATAAAAGAAAACATTATCGCGCGCCCGTAGCTCAATGGATAGAGCAACTGGCTTCGAACCAGTAGGTTGCAGGTTCGAGTCCTGCCGGGCGCGCCATATTAAAAACTGAAAGTTTTTAATATGGCAACTATAAATCCTTTGGATTTATAGTATATCTTCACAAATCTGTGCGGAAAAATGAATTCTCCCACACAGATTTGTTTCGATATAGCACCCGTCAGGGATCAAATCCTTCGGATTTGTTTCCTGCCTAAGCGCGCCAATATTTGCAATATTGGCGTCTGTAAATTTCTTTGAAATTTCCAGAATATTTACGCAATTAAAAATGAAGAAATAAACTCCTTCCTTTTCAATTGCTCCAATATTGCGCCCGTCAGGGAAAAATCTTTTAGATTTTTTCCTGCCAAAGCGCGACAGTTTCAAACCCAGATCGGGCGCTACAATCCTTCCAAAAATATTTCCTATTGAAGCGAAGGCACTATAAATATATAATGAATCAGATGAGAATAATCTTAATATCAATTTTAATCGTTATTAGTACTCTTCTACGTCCAAACCCATTAAGTGCAGAAGACATCGGGAGCGGCACGGGCGTTGTTAATCTTCCAAATGGAACCATATACCAGGGCGGCATGAAAAACGGACTTCCCTCTGGAGAGGGAGTTTGCGTTATGGCCAATGGGGAAAAATACATAGGTGAATTTTCTGAAGGCAACCCCAACGGAAAAGGTATGTATGTAATGAATAATGGCGACAGGTACGAAGGTGAATTTGTAAATGGAGAACCCAGTGGAATAGGAATTTATGCCAAACCTGATGGATACAAGTATGAAGGAAAGTTTAGAGATGGACTCCCTGACGGCGAAGGCATAGAGACTCTAGACGACGGAACTAAGTACAAAGTATTTTTTTCAAAAGGGGAAGAGGTTAGAAAGGTGTACTACAACGAAACGATACGTCGCGAGGAAAGCCTTCTGGAAGTTACGGACAAATATATATTGCTTGAAAATGGAAGCCGCTATAAGGGGGAGTTCAGACATGGAATACCCAATGGAAGGGGAACCCAGATCTTTTCGAACGGGGATGTCCATGAAGGCGAGTTTGTTGGAGGAAAGCTAAACGGTAAAGGCATTATTATAGATAACACCGGGGATATGTATGAAGGTGAAATAGTGGACGGAGAGCCTTTCGGATGGGGGGTTTATGTCGGCATTAACGGATACAGATATGAAGGCTCATACAGAAAAGGTGTTCCGCATGGCGTGGGAGTAGCTATTAGCGAGACCGGAGAAAGATACGAAGGCGAATATAGGGATGGCGCTCCCCATGGTTGGGGGATCTACATAAATAAAGATGGAGAAGCCTGGGAAGGCGAATTCGAAAATGGCAATCCTAAAAAAGAATTAGGAGACCAATAGGTGACTAAAATGAAACGTTTAATAACAAACACATTGATCATAAGTATATTTTTCTGCATAACGCTAAAGACAAATGCATCATGGTCTCAGGAAGCACAGGATGGCTTTATAAGGACCACGATGCCTAATGGAACTGTATACGAAGGAGAGGTAAGGGGCGGAGTGCCTAACGGAAGAGGTGTTTTTATAAACATAATGGGCGATAGGTATGAAGGCGAAGTCAAAGAAGGTATGCCTTATGGTAGGGGAACCTTCGTAATGGCTAACGGGGATATTTATGAAGGCGAAGTAGAAAATGGAGTTCCTAACGGAAAAGGTATTTATGTAAGCATAAACGGGGATAGGTATGAAGGTGAATACAAAAACGGAAACCCCCACGGAAAAGGCGCTTACGAAAGAGCAAACGGGGATAGATACGAAGGCGAATACAAAAACGGAAACCCGGACGGAAAAGGCGTAGAGGTTCTTGCGAATGGAGACAGGTTTGAAGGAGAGTATCTTGACGGTGAGCCCAGCGGACAGGGGACTTATGTAAAAGCCACCGGTGATAAATATATTGGTGAATACAAAAACGGAAACCCCCACGGTAAAGGTTTGGAGATAAGTGCTAACGGGGAAAGATATGTGGGTGAGTATAAGCATGGAGTCCGTAGTGGAAAAGGCGTTCTTATCGAGCCGGACGGCAAAAGATATGAAGTCGAGTATCAAGATGGTGAAATATATAACAAGACAGCCGAGACCGGGCAAAAAATAGATGAGACTCTGGAGCTTGCCGGAACAGGAAAGAAGATTATAATTTCTGAAAAGTCTGAAGTAAAAGAGAAAGCTTTATTGGATAAAATTAATGTCTCCGGAATAAAAGAAAAAATAAACAAGGCTATAAACAATTTAAAGAAAAAAGAAGAAAAGAAAAAAGAGAACCTAAAAAAAGCGCAAAAAGACGCTGAGGTAATAGAGGAAAAAGACGAAACACCAGTTAAAGAAAACACCATTTTATTTAAAAGCGGAAGTAAGTACGAGGGAGATATTAAGGATGGCCTCCCCAACGGAAAAGGTATTTTTGTTTGGGCTAATGGCGACAGATACGAAGGAGATTTTAAAGAGGGTAAAAAGCACGGGGTAGGCGTCGAAAGCCTTTTAAATGGTGAAAAATACGAAGGAGAGTTTAAAGATGGACTTCGCCATGGAAATGGAGTTGAAGTCTTAAGGGACGGAACCAGGGCCAGTGTAGAATATAATGAAGGTGAAAGAACCGGCGGAGAATATATACTTCTTAAGGGGGACAGAAGATACAAGGGAGGCCTTAAGAAAAATGTTCCTGATGGCCAAGGAGTTGAGATCCGGCAAAATGGCGACAGATATGAAGGAGAATTTAAAGGCGGCATGAGAGATGGCAATGGCATTCTTACCTGGGACAGCGGCAATAGATACGAGGGCGAGTTCAAAGAAGGCAAGCCTCACGGTAAAGGAAAGTTTACCTGGACCAGTGGAAATATGTATGAAGGCGAATTTAAAAACGGAAATCCACATGGCCAGGGGAGAGAAGTACGAAATAATGGCGATATTTACGAAGGAGAATTTGAGAACGGATATCTTAACGGTAAGGGAAAATATATTAAAGCCAACGGCGATACGTATGAAGGCGAATTTAGAGATAGCCTACCTAACGGCAAAGGTGTTGAAACCTCAAGCGATGGAGGTAGTTATGAAGGAGAGTACCGTGAAGGCAGGCGACATGGTAAAGGAATTTATGTAAATAGCACCGGCGAAGTCTGGGCGGGCGAATTTAAATATGGATATCCTCAGGTGAATTAATGCGTTTAATAACACTTCTATTTACTAATCCAATCGCTTTTTTCGTATTAGCCATTCCGCTGCTATATTCTGTAATAGCCCATGAAGTTGCACATGGATGGGTAGCTTATCTTTTTGGAGATGATACAGCGAAAAGATCCGGAAGATTATCGCTAAATCCAATAGTTCACTTAGATCCAGCAGGCACTCTAATGCTTTTTCTTGTTGGGTTCGGATGGGCCAAGCCCGTTCCGGTGAATTTTGCAAGGCTAAGACCTTTTAGGGCGGGGCTAATTTTTGTTTCTTTAGCCGGGTGCATCACAAATATACTCATTGCAACACTGGGAGTATTTTTACTACAGTTCGTAAACTCAAGCACTAATGCCTTAGTTGCCACGATGCTGGTGGTTATGATAAAAATCAATATTATTTTGGGGGCCTTTAATTTAATACCGATACCTCCTTTGGATGGATCGAAAGTTCTTATGGGGTTTCTCCCGGCAAGGGCGGCCCAGAGCTTTGCCAGGCTTGAACCCTACGGGTTTCCCATTCTTATTGTCTTACTTTTTACAGGAGCTTTAAGTCCCGTAATAGTTTTTGTTCAAAAGGTAATATTTAGCACAATTAGCGCGGTATTAGGGTTATTGTAGTTCTTAAACTTATATTGTAGGGAATATAGCCAAAAAGAAAATTCTAGCTGTTGATGAATATATAGAGAAACCATTTTCAAAGGAAGAGCTTGTTGGGAAAGTTAAGAAGCTCATAGGGGAATAGGGGTACGTTTGTATTGATATATGTAAAATGCTATGCTATCATTAACAATATTTTACTAACTTCCAGGAGACAATATGTTAAGACCCGAAGACTTTTTTGATCTTGAAGATAATAGGTTTGCCGAGCTATTCACTAACGTTGAATATGTTTGGGAAGTGCTTAAGAACTATAAGAAGTACATAAAAGAAATAATCAGGCCCAATGTTTCCTTGATAATTAGAGAGGACGGTCTTGTAACTAAAACCCAGGTTCTACACGATGGAAAGGTTATCGTTTCTGGATTTAAGATCGAGGAGCTTGGAGACGTAAATAAGGGTGAGCTGATTGTTAAGCTTGATTCAGGTGAAACTCTTGAAGGGGCATCAGTCGTGTTCGCAGGCGCCTACATCACGGATAATAACATAGAAATAGGAAAAGGCACCGTTGTAGAACCCGGTGCTCTTATAAAAGGCCCTACGATTATAGGGGATAATACTGAGGTTAGGCACGGAGCTTATATAAGGGGAGAAGTTCTTGTGGGCTCGGCCTGTGTTGTAGGGCACGCCACAGAGGTTAAATCTTCAATTATGCTTGGAGGGAGTAAGGCAGGGCACTTTGCCTACATAGGGGACAGCATTTTAGGAAAAGTTAATCTAGGCGCGGGAACTAAACTTGCAAACCTTAAGATAGTGAATAATGAAGTCGTACTGAAGGTAGAAGACAGAAAATATGAGACTGGTCTTAGAAAAATGGGAGCCATACTTGGAGATGGAGTTGAGACCGGCTGTAACACCGTTACTACTCCGGGAACACTTCTTCCGAAAGGAGTTTTGGTTTATCCGAACTCAACAGTGAGCGGATATCACAATCCCGAAACTATTATAAAATTAAGACAAAAGCAGGATCAAGAAAGAAGGGAAAAATAAATGGGAAAATTATTTGGTACTGACGGCATTAGAGGAGTCGCTAATAGTGAGCCAATGACCTCTGAAACTGCTTTGAAGGTTGGTCAAGCGGTTGGATACCTTTTTAGAAGGAAAGATAATCACTCCAGGATTATTATAGGGAAAGACACCCGCCTTTCCGGATACATGATAGAAAACGCCATAGCAAGCGGAATAACTTCTATGGGAACCGATGCCATACTCGTAGGTCCTATGCCTACTCCCGGAATAGCCTTTATTGCTGAAAATATGGATGCTGATTGCGGTATCGTTATTTCAGCTTCACATAATCCCTATGAGGATAATGGAATTAAGATATTTTCACCCGAAGGTATTAAGCTTACCGACAGCCAAGAAAATGAAATCGAGGAGCTTATTTTCTCCGGAAAACTCCCCGGGCTTCTTTCCGCCCCGCAGGACATAGGAAGGGCCTGGAGAGAGGATGATGCTCTCGGAAGATATATAGTATTTTTGAAATATACATTTCCCAGTCATATGGATCTAAAAGGCATGAAAGTAGTTCTTGATTGTGCGAATGGCGCGACCTATAAAATAGCTCCGACTCTTTTCAGGGAAATGAAAGCAGATACGATAAGCATAAATACATCGCCGAACGGAGAGAATATAAACCTTAATTGCGGAGCTTTACACACAGAGTCATTAGCGAAAAGGGTTCAAGAAGAAAAGGCAGATATAGGCTTTGCCTTTGACGGCGATGGCGATAGGCTGATAGCCGTTGATGAAAACGGAAACATAATTACAGGGGATCAGATAATAGCTATATGCGCAAAAAAGATGAAAAAAGACGGAAAACTAAAAAATGATCTGGTTGTTACTACAGCGATGAGTAATCAGGGCCTGTCTATTGCTTTTAAAGAAATGGGCATTAAAAATATCCAGGCGAAGGTGGGAGATAGGTATGTTCTTGAAGAGATGCAGAAAAATGGGTCTATGCTCGGCGGCGAAGATTCGGGGCACATAATATTCTTAGAACACCATGCGACAGGAGACGGTATACTAACAGCCTTACAGATTTTATCGATCATGAAGTCTGAAAATAAAACCCTTTCCGAACTGGCTAAAGTTATGAAAGTATTTCCTCAGGTTCTCATAAATATAGACGTAAAAGAGAAACCGGATCTTGATGCTATTCCTGAGATAAAAGAAAGTATCAAAGAAATTGAAGACGAGCTTAAAGATAAAGGAAGGGTTCTGGTTAGATATTCGGGTACCCAGAATTTGTGCAGAGTAATGGTGGAAGGCCCTACAGACCAAGACACTAAACGTTTAGCAGAAAAAGTAGCTGGTGTAGTAAAAGCAAAGCTGACATAAATAGTAAGGAGAAAACATGGCTAACGAAACAGTTTTTAAACGTTATAAACATAATCCTATCGTAACTGCAAGTAATGTGCCGCGCGCAAACAGCATACATAATAGCGCTATAGTTCCTTATGGCGACGCATACGCCGGAATTTTTCGCGTAGATGAGATAGATCTAAATTTTACTATGCATTTTGGTACCAGTAGGGATGGCATCAAATGGGAAATCGATCCTGATCCGATAAAAATGGAATGCGATGATCCGGACATACCGATAAATGCAAGAACCTACGATCCGCGTCTTACAAAAATAGACGATACTTATTACTTTACATGGTGTATAGATTCACCTCAAGGTCCGTGCATAGGGCTTGCTACTACTAAGGATTTTAAAACATTTAAGCAGATGGAAAACATTATGCCTCCCGCTAACCGTAACTGTGTTATATTTCCAAGAAAGATCGACGGCAAATACGCTATACTTCATAGGCCAAGCGATAGGGCTCATACTCCTTTTGGAGACATGTTTTATTCTACCAGTCCTGATCTGACTCATTGGGGGTGTCATCGATTTGTATTCGGAACGCTGGAAAGCAGCTGGCAGTCCACAAAGATAGGACCGGGGCCTGCTCCGATAGAAGTAGATGAAGGGTGGCTTTTAATTTACCATGGAGTATGGACTAGTTGTAACGGCTATTTATATTATGCCGGAGGAACTATTCTTGATAAAGAGAAACCCTGGAAGGTTTTGTATAGGACAAAAGATTATCTTTTAGCTCCCACTGAGACTTATGAGCGTGTTGGCGATGTTCCGAATGTTGTGTTCCCAAGTTCCGCTATAGTAAAAGACGGCAATATACGTCTTTATTATGGGTGTGCGGATACATGTATTTCGATAGCCGACGCAAAGTTAGATGAAGTCGTAGAATTTGTAAAAACACATAGCTATTAATAATAATCATATATGATAAACTACTTGAAATAATTTTATTATATATGCTATAATACGCTCCTGAATAAAGGCCCGCATAGCTCAGCTGGCAGAGCAACTGACTCTTAATCAGTGGGTCCAAGGTTCGAATCCTTGTGCGGGTACCAGAATATATCCCTAAAGGTCGCAGAAAATCGGCTTTGAAAAGGGCATGTCAATAAATATGTAGAATATCCCGAGCGGGTGTAGCTCAGTTGGTAGAGCATCACGTTGCCAACGTGATTGTCGTCGGTTCGAACCCGATCACCCGCTCCATCTTTATCTAAAGACTTAAAATCTTAAGGAGCTACGAAAATGAACATCGCAGAGCTACTTTCCGAAAAGGCCATAACGGTAAATATTGAAGCTAAAGAGAAAAATGAAGTTATTTCACAACTAGTCGACCTTCTCGTTAAGTCCGGAAGCGTAAAAAGCCCGGACAAAAAAGTTATTCTGGAAAAACTTAAAGAAAGAGAAATGCTGGGCTCGACCGGCATAGGTAAAGGCGTCGGCATACCTCATGCCAAAATATCCAAGGTTAAAAAAATGGTAGCAGCCTTCGGAATATCAAAAAGCGGGGTAGATTTCAAGTCTCTTGACGGAGAATTGACGTACATCTTTTTTCTTCTTATTGCCCCCGGTGAAATGCCCGGGCCGCACCTTAAAGCACTAGCCAAAATATCACGTTTACTTGACGATAAATTTATTCGCGAGAGATTACGTTCAGCGTCCTCAAATAAAGAAGTTTTGAAGATCATCAAAGAAGAGGAGCAGAAAAAGGATCAGTAAAAAAGCACTGTAAAACTTTTTCTATATAATCAAGGAATCCGAATGAAAAAACTAAAATGGCTGTATCCCGGAATGCTCATAAAACGGTGGATATCTTTAACTGTTTTCGGCATAGTTATGATCTCAATGGGATTTGTTATGGTCATTTTTGAACGCAGCCCGGAAAATAAAGCCACTGCGGGATTTATTATTATTATCGGGGTAATGTGTGTTATTTTTGCCGTCAAAAGAATATTAAAATCTTTTATGGTAGTTCTTATGCCGCAGGGAGAGAACAATACTTTAGTAGAGAAGGTTTACGAAAAACGCATACTTGAAAAAGGTCCAAAGATAGTCGTAATAGGCGGGGGTACGGGGCTTTCCACATTACTTACCGGACTAAAACAAAGTACTAAAAACATTACGGCGATAGTGACAGTTGCCGACGAAGGCGGATCTTCGGGAAGGCTCCGGGAAGAATTTGATGTATTGCCTCCGGGAGACATACGCAACTGTATTGTAGCTCTAGCCGACTCTGAGGATCTATTGGGAGCGCTTTTCCAATTCCGCTTTAAAGAAGGTAAAGAGCTGGGAGGACACAACTTTGGAAATTTATTTATTACGGCACTATCAGAGATTACAGGAGACTTCGCAAAGGCTATTCGTGAATCGAGTAAGGTCCTTGCCATAAGAGGTAATGTTTATCCCGCGACACTTGAGAAGATAAGACTTGTGGCTAAGAGGCAGGACGGCAGAGAAGTCGAGGGCGAAAGCCATATAAGGGAAATCACGGATAGCCCTATAGATAGAATAAGACTGAACCCTGAGAAGCCTCAGGCTACCGGGGAATCTCTAGAAGCTATAAAGGATGCAGACATTATTGTTTTAGGCCCCGGAAGTCTTTACACCAGTGTTATGCCTAATCTTTTGATAGAGGGAATAAGAGAAGAAGTTATAAAAGCAAAAGCTATTAAAGTGTATTGCTGTAATGTTATGACTGAACCCGGAGAGACTGACGATTATTCGACAAGCGATCATGTAAGAGCGCTTATAAAACATACTGATCCGAGGATTTTGAATTATTGCGTGGTAAACACCACGCGTATTCCTAAAGATCTATATGAAAAATATAAGCTAAGAGGGCAGTATCCCGCAAGGCTTGATGATAAAGATGAAAAGTGGTTTAAGAAAGAAAAGATAACACTCGTAAAATCGCATATTGCCAGTATGGAAGAGTTTGTAAGACATGACCCTATGAAACTCTCCGAAGTGATATTAGGAATCTTTAATCATGATAAGAGAAAATAGGCTAAGCTGATGAAAAAGGCAAACTTTGCAATGGCCTTTCACTGTTATCAGCCGGTTGATAATTTCGGCTGGACCATAGAAGAAGCTTATAAAAAAGCGTATTTACCCCTACTGGAAACATTGGAAGCGTTCCCAGAAATAAAAGCAACGTTTCATTATTCCGGAAATATGCTGGAGTGGTTCGAAAAAAACCACCCCGAATATATAGATAAAATAAGTTCTTTGATAGACAAGCGTCAAATTGAGCTAATAGGAGGCGGGTATTGCGAGCCGGTTATGGCCCTGATACCCCAGCATGACAGGGTAGGTCAGATAAACATGAATTCAGCTATCATGGATAGACTTTTCGGCATTAAGCCCGAAGGGGCATGGATAGCTGAGAAGGTATGGCTTCCGGAACTTGTAGACACACTTGTATCTGTCAATGTTAAGTACACTATTATTGACGACAATCATCTTCAGCAGGCAGGCATCGCCCCGGATGATTTTTTTGGTCCCTATGTAGCTAAAGGTGAAAAAGGAGAGGTAACGCTGTTTCCGTCCCTAACCAAGTTGAGATACTATTTGCCTTTTAGAACTCCCGCAACAACAATAGATTTTATTAAAAATGCGGCGGCCAACAGTAGTTGTAAAAAGCCCTGTTTTTTCTTTGCGGATGATGGTGAAAAGTTTGGATTATGGCCGCATACATATAAATGGGTTCATGAAAAAGGGTGGCTTAGGAAGTTTTTCCAAAGCCTTAAAGACAACTCAGAGTGGCTTAGTACTATAACTTATTGCGAGGCGCTCAAGAATAGCGATCCCGAAAGAGTCGTAGACTTACCGTCCTCAAGTTATGCGGAGATGATTGAGTGGAGCGGCGGAGATTTCAGGAATTTTTTAAAAAAATACCCAGAATCCGGGAGAATGCATAGAAGAATGATATCTTTAAGCGGCCAGATCGAAGAAAGAGGACAGGCGGCGAAAGAAACCGACGATAACGCGGCTATTAAAAAAGCACAAAAAGAACTTTTTAAGGCTCAATCAAATTGCGCCTATTGGCATGGGATCTTTGGAGGACTGTATCTTCCGCATCTAAGAAGCGGCGTATATGAACACCTTATTAAGGCTCAGAATATTATGGATGACCTAAAGAAAGAGTCCAGGGAAAAAATAAGAGCGATAGAATATAAAGCTGAAGAAGGTAATTCTGAAACAATAATCAGAAACAATTACTTAGATATTTTTATAAGACCTTTTGACGGAGGATCGGTAGGTGAGCTTGATTTTAAGCCCGGGAATGTAAATCTAACTAATATTGTTTCCAGAGTAAAAGAGAAATATCATAAAAAACTTGAAAGAAACCAAAAGTTCCGAATGATGATGGCCCGAAGGGCAATGCTTAGAGGAGAGTTTCCGGATATACACGATATTTTAGGCGTTACCGAGAGGGGTTTAAGAAAAATACTTAATTATGATAGCTATAGGAGAGCCTCTTTCCTTACGCACATATTAGAGGAGGAATTCTCCTGGCAGGAACTAGATAAAGGGGTTTGCGGGAATGAACATTTTTTAAAAGGAACTTATTCGGGGAATATCCAAAGCGATAATAGCAAGCTTTCTTATATATTGAAAAAAAGAGATAAGATATTTACTTCGTCCAATAAGTCTTTTGATCTTGAGGTTATCAAAAAGATTAACGTCGGCAAGGAGAAGGAAATTAGTTTTTACCAGAGAGCCAAAAAGTATTCAGACGGAAAGTTCTTATTTAAACATGCTGTTGAATTTAACTTATCGATTTTTGATAATAAGTTAAGTTCAAAACCACAACTTAGCAAGGGGAAGAGCATAGAGCTAAAAGACGCATACTCTTCTTTAAGACTAGATTTAGCCATGGATAGGAACATGGTAATTTATACGTACCCCGTATTTACGGTTAACGAATCTGAGTCCGGACTAGGGAGCACCTATCAAGGCCTTTCAATTATTGTTGGAGAAGAAAAAGAGCTTTCTAAAAAAGAAGATAAGAGCGAAATAAACATAAGGTTGAAGATAGAAAAATGATAGTAAAAAGAGAAGTAAAAATAAAAAATAAAACAGGATTACATGCCAGACCGGCAGCGCTTTTTGTGCAGATCGCCAATAAGTTTGAAAGTGATATAACGATTCTTAAGGACGATCAGGAGATTAACGGTAAATCAATAATGGGTATCTTAATGTTGGCTGCTGAAAGAGGGGCGGTTGTAACTATTGTTGCCGAGGGAGATGACGCTGAGAACGCGGTAAGTGAGCTTTCCGAGGTGTTACTAAATGACATAGAACCAGACTATACAGGGTAGGACAGGAGATAATTATGGATAAGAAAAAATCTTCCACAAAAGAAATTATTGTTAAAGGTATTCCAGCCTCTCCGGGGATAGCCATAGGAAAGGTTCATATTTTTGGCGGAGGAGACCTTCTCCCCAGGGAGAGGGTTATAACCGAGGAGGAAATACCTCAGGAGATCTCCAGATTTAAACAGGTTCTTGTCAAGACAAGACGCGAGATCATGGAGATAGAAAGAAGGATCTCCAAGGAAATAGGGGTCGAACAAGGAAGGATATTTAGCGCCCACCTGCTGGTTCTTGAAGACAGTGTACTTGTCCAGGAAGTTATTTCAAGACTTAAAAAGAAAAAGAAGAATATCGAGACAATATTCGCCGAAGTTCTAAATAAGTATATTGATGCACTTTCAAAAGCAAAGGATGAATATTTAAGAGACAGAGTAAGCGATATAGCAGATGTGGGAAAAAGGATATTGCGGAATCTAACCGGCGCTGTCGATAGGAAAATGGAAGAGCTTGTTGAAAAAGCAATAGTAGTCGCTTATGACCTATCACCATCAGACACCGCGATGATGCACAGAGGAAGGGTAATGGGCTTTATTACCGATATAGGCGGAAGAACCTCTCACACCGCTATCATGGCTAAATCTCTTGAAATACCCGCTGTTGTCGGTTTGGAGACTGTAACAAATATAGTGCAGAATGGCGACCAGATCATAGTAGATGGATTGCATGGTATTGTAATCATTCACCCTACCAAAAAATCTTTAGATAAATACCTAAAAGAGAAAAAGAAACACGAAGAGCTTGAGCGGGAGCTTAATGAACTTAGGGCGCTCCCCAGCGAGACTTTGGATAAGAAAAGGGTGTTTGTGGCGGGAAATATAGAGCTTCCCGAGGATGTTGCCAGCGTTATGTCGCATGGAGCCGAAGGAATAGGTCTTTACAGGACTGAATACTTTTATATGAATAGATCCGGTCTTCCAAGCGAGGAAGAACAGTTTAATGCTTATAAATCCGTAGTTATGAGGATTAACCCCGCCCCAGTCGTTGTAAGAACTCTGGATCTTGGGGGAGACAAGTTCCTTTCGCAGCTTGAAATACCGAGAGAAATGAATCCTTTCTTAGGATGGAGAGCTATTCGTTTTTGCCTGGAAAGACCGGATATTTTTAAGGTGCAGCTACGGGCCATCTTGAGGGCTTCAGCTTTTGGAAACCTGAAGATGATGTATCCTATGATCTCGGGAGTGCGAGAGCTTCGTCAGGCCAATACTCTCTTGGAAGAAGTTAAACAA
>JAQBAV010000076.1:0-10891 GCA_032126595.1 Candidatus Omnitrophota bacterium
GTCAGGAAGAGATCCAGTCTTTCGAGGAAAGAGCAGAGGAGCTTCAAGCTTTTATAGAAACCTCCCCCATAGAAGAGGTTAAGAAGTATCTTGCCGAAAAAGAGCCCGAAGATATTGCTGATATCTTGAGTGAGTTTTCGACGGAAAACAAGATAAAGATATTCAATGCTCTGGATGTTGAAAGTGCCGCGGTCGTTCTTGATGACACTGATCCGCAAACACGCCTCCAAATACTCCAAAAGATAAATAATGAAGATCTTGCAAAAGTTCTCGGCGAAATGCCTGCCGATGAAGTAGCTGATGTTATAGAGGAAGTCTCTGAAGAAGATCGTGAAGACCTCCTTGAGCTATTAAAAAAAGAGGAAGCAGAAGACGTAGAAGAGATCTTACGGTATCCAGAGGATTCAGCCGGCCGAATAATGAACCCAGAGTTTATATCTGTCGGAGAAAATGACGAAATAAGTTCTGCCATTGATCACATACGAGGCCTGGAGCTGGACGAAGATGTTCATTACGTTTATGTGGTCAATGACAATATGGAACTAAAAGGCCTGGTCCCGCTCAGAAAACTTCTTACTTCGCGCCCCGGAACGAAAATAGACGAAATAATGGAAAAGGATCTCCATTCGATCTCCGTAAAGACGGACCAGGAAGAAGCAGCGAACGTTATAAGGAAGTATGACGTCGTTTCACTCCCGGTTACCAACAGTAAAGGACAATTGGTAGGACGCATAACTGTTGATGACATTATCGACGTTATAGACGAAGAACGCGCCGAAGACATCAGTAAGATGACAGGTACCATCGAAGAGGAGCACGGTACAGAGTCTACCCTAAGAGCCACACAGAACCGTCTTCCGTGGCTCATAGCCTGCATGTTCGGCAGCATCGTTACGGGCCTGGTTATACAGATGTTCGAGGTTACACTTGCCGAGACCATTGCGCTTGTTTCATTTATACCGGTAATAACGGCAACCGGGGGAAATTCCGGAGTGCAGGCCTCAACCGTTGTTGTGAGAAGCATTGCTCTGGGACATATGGATTTCAACAAGGTGGGAGAAGAGATAGTAAGGCAGTTAAAAATAGCGTTATCCCTTGGGATCGTATGTGCCGTAGTATTATCGGTATTGGCAAGTTTCTGGAAACAAAGCAGCGCCGTAGGCATAATTACGGGACTATCAATACTCCTGGTAGTAGTATGGTCAAATTTTGTCGGGGTATTTGCTCCAGTTACGCTAAAGAAGCTAAATATCGACCCAGCGATCGCTTCAGGTCCATTTATAACAACGCTTAATGATATAATCGGGGTTTTCATATATCTTTTCATTGCGGCAGTATTTCTACATTGACACTACAAAAATCACTATGCTATACTCGAGTTCTCGAGATTATTAATATTAACGGGAGGTTAAAAGAATGGGAAAAGTTCTAGGTTTACTGATAGGTGCTGTAGTTGCGGTTGTTGGTTTTATACTTCTCATTGCCTGGTGGTCAGAATTTATCGTGATCATCAAAGGATGTCTGCCTTTAGTGTTTGTTGTTGGCGGTGTAGTTGCGGTTTTAGCCGGCCTTAGCGAGCTTAAAGATGTTTTAAAAAGCGAAGAGAAATAATAAACTTATAGACAGCCCTTACTTTTTAAAAAACTTTTGAAGGTAAGGGCTTGTTCTTCTTATTATGAAAAAGCAAAAATCATTCTTAATACTATTTGTTCTGGTGAGCTTGTTTCTTTCCCAGGGGTGTAAGGAAGATCTCGGAGAGATCGAGAACAGCGTTCTAAGTTTTGACCCATCATTCAGAAAGGTTCTCAATCAAAGAGACCGGCTCCAGGAGGATCTCAGCTCCAACAAGACAGCATATTTTAAAGAAATAGAGTCTATAGAAGGGCAGATGGGCATTCTTAAAGAAAGAAAAATAAAAGTGAAATTAGAGCATAAAGATCGAGGCGAAGAAATAAAAAGACAGATACAACCCGAGGCGCGAAGGCTTAAGCAGGAAGTACTGGATAAGAAGCGGGAGTATAAGCGCAAGAAAAACATTTTGGATGAAGTGAATAGAGATATAAAAGATGTGTCCGGGCTAATCGATAAAAAAGACACTCTCGTTCTAACCAGCGAAGAAGTAGAGTCATGGAATAAAAGACTTTTCACATTGGATGAGAGGAAGAAGGAAGTAGAAGAAGAGATTGTTCAGCTTCAAAGAGACATTGAAATAAGCGGACTTAAATTAAAAGTATTAGTGCTCAAATAAGACGAAGAAGAGGTTGGGGAGTGAAAGTTAAAAGAGCCTTGATAAGTGTTTCTGATAAGACAGGCCTTGAAAATCTGGTTAAAGGTCTGGATGAAATGGATGTTGAGATAGTCTCTACCGGAGGCACCGCAAAAGCTATCTCTTCTTATGGCGTTAACGTTGTAGAGGTCTCATCTTATACGGGCTTTCCCGAGATGTTGGAAGGAAGAGTAAAGACGCTTAATCCAAAAATACATGCAGGACTTCTTGCTATAAGAGGCAACAAAGAGCATGCTAAGCAAATGGAAGAATATGATATACCCTACATAGATATGGTGGTTGTTAATTTGTACCCCTTTGAAGAAACTATTCTAAAGCCAAATGTTACGGAAGAAGAGGCCATAGAAAATATAGATATAGGCGGACCTTCAATGCTAAGAAGCGCCGCAAAGAACTTCAAGTCAGTTGCTGCCATTTCTTCGTCAGGTCAATACGATAAAGTTTTAATGGAGCTAAAAGAGAATGATGGCGAGCTTTCAGAAGAAACCTTGAGGGCTTTAGCCGCGGATGTCTTTACTAAAACTTCATCATATGATAAGGCAATAACCGATTACCTATTTCTAAAAGAATCCGAAGAAGGCGATAATTTGCCAAACCAGGTGGATTTAAAGCTGGAAAAAGTAATGCAGCTTCGTTATGGCGAGAATCCGCACCAGAAGGCTGCGTTCTATAAAGATACGCTTTCGCAAGAGTTGGGCCTGGCGCATACAAAACAGCTGCAAGGGAAACAACTCTCATTCAATAATATACTTGACCTTAATGTCGCCATGGAGATGGTTAAGGAATTCTCCGAGCCGGCAGTAAGTATTATAAAACACAATAATCCATGCGGAGCGGCAAGCGCTGAAACAACAGAAAAAGCATTTATGGATGCGTTGGATTCAGACCGCCTAAGCGCTTTTGGAAGCATTATTGGGTTTAATTCCGCCATTGACGAAGCTCTGGCAAAAACCATATTGAACGAAGCCGATTTCGTAGAATGCATAATTGCGCCCAGATTTAGCGATAAAGCGCTTAAAGTTTTTTCATCTAAGAAGAACTTGCGTCTTATTGAGACTCCAGAAGCGAAACACAAAACCTCAAAAAGCTTTGACATTAAAAAACTCACCGGCGGTGCGCTCATACAAGAAGTTGACAGCAAGATAATTACGGAAGATGACCTCAAAGTCGTAACAAAAACAAAGCCCAAAGACGAAGTAATAAACTCGATGCTTTTTGGATGGAAGGTTATAAAATACGTTAAGAGTAATGCAATACTCTTGTGTCAGGGTACAAAAACCGTTGGCATAGGCGCAGGTCAGACGTCCAGAGTGGATTCAGTGATTATAGCTGTCCGGAAGGCAGCCGAAAAGGCCAAGGGCTCTGTTCTTGTTAGTGATGCTTTTTTTCCGAAGTCAGATTCCATTGACCAGGCCCATAAGGCAGGCATTTCGGCTATAATACAACCGGGAGGATCTATTCGCGATAAAGAAGTGATAGATGCCTGCGATAAATTCGGCATACCTATGGTGTTTACCGGAATAAGGCATTTCCGCCATTAAAAAATAACTACATATATCGGGGGGACTGGTCGGGTTATTTCTACCAGAAAACAGGAATTATTTAGTTTTCTGTACAAAATAACACAACTAGTCCTTTCAGTTTATATAAAACTTATGAAGTCATATAGCGATGTTATAAAATATCTCGATTCCTTTGTGAACTACGAGCGCACGGGGTTTGATGCCAGCTGCAGGAAGTTCGATCTTAGCAAGCTGAGAAGAGCCCTCGATGTATTAGGAAACCCTGAAAAATCTTTTAGAACAGTACACGTTACAGGCACTAAAGGCAAGGGTTCGGTATGCACGTTCATATCTCACATTCTCAAGGAGTCTGGTCATAAGGTAGGATTGTTTACATCTCCGCACCTTATTTCTCCGAGAGAAAGGATACAGATAAATAATAATATGATTTCGGAAGAGGACCTATCTCTTTCCACCGGAGTTATTAAAAAATATATCGATGAAAGCAAAGGGGAGAAGTTTAGTTTTTTTGAATTATATTTTCTCATCGCAATGATCTATTTTAAAAATAACGGAGTAGATTTTGCGGTTTTAGAGGTGGGTTTAGGGGGGAGATGTGACGCCACCAATGTAGTAGATTCTGAGATCTCTGTAATAACTCCAATAAGCTATGATCACATGGATGTTCTGGGAGAGGAAATAGAGAAAATAGCCGGAGAGAAAGCAGCTATTATCAAGAAAACCAATAAAGCATGCTTTACCTCACCTCAAAGACCCAGTGTTATGGAGGTTATAGAAAGAAAGTGTAAAAAAGAAGGCGTAGCCCTAAAAGTTGTAGGAAAAGATATTTTGTTCGAAAATGTTCATTATATGGATAAAGAGACAATATTTGATGTGACCGGCCTCAAGGAGACTTATAAGAACTGCACAATAAGCATGGTCGGGAAGTTCCAGGTTACTAACTCTACGCTTGGAATAGGCGTATGTGAGGCCTTGATAGACGATAACGGCCGGGAAGAGGCAATAAAAAAGGCAATTTACGAAGCTTTTATCCCCGGAAGACTAGAGCTTATCTCAAAATCTCCTTCCATTCTCATAGACGGAGCCCAAAACGAAGAAAGCGCCAAGAAACTTAAATATTCTGTTGAACATTATTTTAAATATGATAGATTAATTCTCTTGCTAGGAGTATCGAAAGACAAGGATATCAAGGGTATTTGCAAGGAATTAGTGCCCATAGCGGACGAAGTTGTAATTACACGGGCCCAAAACGAAAGGGCAGCTGACCCCTCAATTATACGTGGATTTGTTAGAGAAAAGCCAGCCCATGTTACCGGAGATGTAAAGGAAGCGCTTGGGGTAGCTCTAACTAAGGCAAGAAAAAATGATCTAATATTGGCAACAGGCTCTTTTTTTGTTATAGGAGAGATAAGAAAGTTGATCCTGAAGTAGACGGGGACTTTTAGAAGGCGGTAGTTAGAAGTTTGTAGTTAACAAGAGGGTTCATGGTTGGCGGTTCATGGAAAAATCTACGAACTACGAAAGGCTGAACCATGAACAAAATATTGGTGACCCGGTGACTTGGCAACTGGTGACAACTTTTGACCTATGACTTTATAACTAGATATGCAGAATACCATATACGATAACGATACAATTGCAGCAATTTCTACACCTCTAGGAGAAGGGGGCATAGGAATAGTACGTATTAGCGGCAAAGAAGCCTTCAAAATCGCTGATAAGGTTTTTGTCCCCAGTAGTGGGGTGAAGCCTTCTTCTTGCAGTAATGCAACTGTTCATCACGGATTTATAGATAAAGGCGGAGAAGTTGTAGACGAGGTTCTGCTCACAGTAATGAAGTCTCCCAGAACTTACACCGCTGAAGACATTATTGAAATCAGCTGTCACGGGGGAAGAACCCCTCTTAAGAATGTTCTTGAAGCCTGTTTAAATGAAGGCGCCCGTTTAGCCGAACCCGGCGAATTCACTAAAAGAGCCTTTTTGAACGGAAGAATTGATCTAGCCCAGGCAGAGGCAGTGCTTGATGTTATCAGCTCTAAATCGAGCGCTGCAAATAAAATCGCGATGGAACAGCTTAGAGGGGCCTTTTCCCTAGAGATAGGCGCCATGAGAAGCGATATAATAGATCTACTTTCATTGATAGAGCTATCCATAGATTTTTCTGATGAAGATGTGGAATTTGAATCTATTAAAAAAATAACTGATAAGGTCGTTAGCTTGGCCACAAAGATAAAAAGAGTGCTCGACACCTCAGATAAAGGTATAGTTTTTCGTGAAGGAGTCAAAGCTGTTATATGCGGTAGGCCTAATGTGGGAAAATCAAGCCTTATGAATGCTCTCTTAAGAGATGAAAGAGTCATCGTTACATCTATAGCGGGGACCACGAGAGATGTCATTGAAGAATCCATAAATATTGACGGGGTAAGAGTCAGCCTTTCAGATACTGCCGGAATAATTGAAACTTCCGATAGAGTTGAAGCCGAAGGAATAAAGCGCTCCAAAGAAAGGTTGGAGAGGGCTGATATAATTATTCTTGTTATTGATCAGAGTCGCCCCCTGTCGAGCAAGGACAAAGAAATATTTGATATAGCAAAAAATAAAAAGATGATCGTGGCTCTTAACAAAAAGGATCTTCCAAACGCTTTTAAGACTGAAGAAGTAAGGTCTCTCTTAGGCATAAAAGAGGCAGTGCAGGTTTCCGCGGTAACAAAAGAAGGGCTTGAAAAAATAGAGCAGGCAATATCGGACAAGATCTTTAACGGTAAAGTACATATGCCAGAGGGAGCGGTAGTAACTAATTTAAGACACAAAGAAGCGCTCGAAAAGGCTCTTGAAAATATTGAAAGAGCTCAAAAACTGACCGAAAAAAGTTATAATGGCGAGCTTTTAGCGAGCGATCTAAGGGAAGCAGTTTTTCAGTTGGGACTCATAATCGGGGAATCTATCGAAGATGATGTCCTGGATAGAATTTTTTCCCAGTTTTGTATAGGGAAGTAATGTGAAGACATAACTTACGGAGTAGAACGACGTAAGTTATTTGTCTGAAATTTACCCAGCACTAATTTGCAATAAAATTAGTGCTGGGTCTAATGCGACCAAATAAGTTATGTCGCTACACTCCATAACTTATTGTCTTAGAAAAGGGGAGGATATGAATAAAAAGAAAATTGAAAAAGCAGTAAAAGATATATTAGAGGCCATAGGAGAAGATCCGAAGAGAGACGGCCTTAAGGATACGCCGCACAGAGTAGCCAATATGTACGAAGAGATCTTTGGCGGTATGGCCAAAAAGGCAGAAGAAGATCTTGCAGTATTTTTTGAAAAAGAGCATGACGAGATCATACTTTTAAAGGATATACCGCTTTATTCTGTCTGTGAGCACCATATGCTTCCTTTTGTAGGCAGAGCACACGTTGCCTATATTCCTGACAACAACAGAATCACCGGACTCAGCAAGATAGCCAGAGCGGTTGATACCCTCTCAAGAAGGCTTCAGGTGCAAGAGCGTCTTACTACCGGGATAGCGGAAGTTCTTATGAAAAAACTTAAGCCAAAAGGTGTTTTAGTTATTATTGAGGCTGAACATTTATGTATGAGTATGAGGGGCATTAAAAAGCCGGGAGTCATGACTACTACAAGCGCAGTCAGGGGAATTTTTAGAACCAGCCAAAAAACAAGATCGGAAGCCTTGTCACTCATTCACCACCAAAGATGGCAATAAATTCTAAGGCCATACGCATAAAGGTTTCACTAATTGCTTTTTCCCCCCATATATACTATAATTTTTAAAATAATATTAATTGTAGCTGGGTTAAAATTGGTAATCTGAAAGGATAATTACATGGTAAGCGAGCCATCAGCTCTGTATCAGTTTTTGCATAATAAGGTGGTAGTTGCCGCCTTTATGGGCTGGTTTGTAGCCCAAATGATCAAAGTCGTTATCGGCGTCATAACCGAAAGAAAATTTAACTTTAAGTGGTTTGTAGGGACGGGTGGAATGCCAAGTTCCCACGCTTCCGGAGTAGCCGCTTTAGCAACCAGCGTAGGCATCCAAGAAGGCGTAGGAACAGCCCTTTTCTGTGTTAGCCTTATGTTCGCTATCGTGGTTATATTTGATGCTCAAGGTGTACGCAGGTCAACAGGCACGCAAGCCGGTATATTAAACAAGATATTAGAGGACATATACTGGAGAAAGCGTATACAAGAAGAGAGACTTAAAGAACTTATCGGACATACGCCTATACAGGTTATTGCAGGCATAATCATAGGCATAGTCGTAGCCTTTATATCATATTTGGTTTAAAAAGGAATCCCTCGTATGAATAGAAACGTGCTTTTAGCACTAGGCATCATTTTAACTCTTGCTATTGTGACCATATCCTTCTTTACGCTTGTAATAATCCCAGAACCGGCTACGGATCCGGGGGACATTGATAAGGCGGAAGTTCTTTACGTAAAAGCTAATGAGTTCCTCTCTGAAGGCCAAATCAATAAAGCTATGGATGCTTTTAAAGCGGTTACAATCCAATATCCGAAATCTACGTATTCAGAAAAATCCTTAAGAAAACTCGCCTCCTTTTATATGGAGAAAGGGGAGACAGACAGGGCAAATATTTATTATTCCAGGCTTATCGAGAATTTTCCTGACGTGAAGGATGCAGCGGATATCCGCTCTAACCTTGAAAAGCTTAATATGGAATCCCTGCTTTCTCCAGCCGTTACCGGAGGGACCATAGAATATATTGTCCAGCCGGGAGATTCACTTTATGCTATAGCAAGGAAACACAATACAACCATTGCCTTAATTAAAAAGATGAATGGGTTTCAGACTGACGTAATAAGGCCGGGTCAAAAACTTAAAGTAAGTATTTCCACATTTTCAATTTTTGTTGATAAATCAGATAATATTCTGAAGCTTACCTCCGATGGCAAGCTTTTTAAAACCTATGCTGTCTCTACCGGTAAAAATAACTCTACTCCCGTAGGGACTTTTAAAATCGAAGAAAAGATGGTAAAACCAGTATGGTATACGGTGGGAGCGATAGTTTCTCCAGACAGCAAAGAATACGAGCTTGGCACAAGATGGATGGGGCTTTCGATACAAGGTTATGGTATACATGGGACTTCGGACGAAACCACTATAGGCAGACAAATTACGCAAGGATGCGTAAGAATGAAGAACGTGGAAGTGGAAGAACTTTTTGATATTGTTCCCAGTGGTACCTTAGTGGAGATTGTAGATTAGTGAAAGAGAAAAGGAAGCAGTAAAATGGCAATTGTTTTAGATTTTGAAAAACCAATCATTGAGTTGGAAGATAAGATCCAAGAGCTTAAAAACTTTACGGATAAAGAAGACATCGATCTGTCCAATGAAATAGAAAAGCTTACCAAGCGCTTAGATCATCTTAAAAAAGAGATATATGATAGCCTCTCTTCATGGCAAAAGGTGCAATTATCCCGTCACCCGGACAGACCCTATACGCTTGATTACATAAGCATGATCATGGATGACTTTGTAGAGATACATGGTGACAGGCATTTTGGCGACGATAAGGCCTTATTGACAGGCCTGGCGACTATAGACGGGCAGAAGGTAGTCATATTGGGCCATCAAAAGGGCCGTGATACCAATGAAAATCTTAAAAGGAACTTCGGGTGTGCGCATCCGGAAGGCTACCGTAAGGCTATGAGAGTTATGTATATGGCTGAGAAGTTTAATTTGCCGGTTATTTCATTTGTAGATACCCCTGGAGCTTATCCGGGAATTGGTGCCGAAGAAAGAGGTCAGGCCGAAGCTATTGCGTATAACCTGCGGGAAATGTCAGGACTAAGAGTTCCGATAATCGTTGTCGTTATAGGCGAGGGTGGTTCCGGCGGAGCTTTGGGCATAGGAGTAGGAGACAGGGTTTTCGTTCTTGAAAATGCGTATTATTCGGTTATTTCTCCGGAAGGATGTGCCGCTATTCTCTGGAAAGAGAAAACAAAAACTCCTAATGCGGCTGAGGCTCTCAAACTTACAGGAAAAGACCTCATTGAGCTTGGTATTATAGAGGGTGTAGTTCCCGAGCCCTTGGGAGGGGCCCATAAGAATCCAGAAGAAACCGCTAAAGAACTTAAAAAAATATTAATTAGTAATCTAAACGAACTCAAGAGCATTCCCAAGGACGAACTTGTAGAAGCACGATATAAAAAGTATAGAAATATCGGAGTTTATAAAGAGTAACCAAAAGCAATGAAGACTGAAATAGTAAATGATAGCCATCTACTAAAAGAGACAAGCAACACTCTAATGAGCCTTCTTAAGGATAAAAACGTTAAAGAAGATATAATCTTTGATGTGCATGTAAGTTTTGAGGAAGCCCTTAGAAATGCCATGATACACGGAAATAAATCTCAGCCTGATAAAAAAGTAAAAATAGAGACTGAGGTAACCGATGAATATATTGTTATATCCGTAGAAGACGAGGGCGATGGTTTTGATCCAAAAGACCTTCCCGACCCTACTCTTGAAGAGAATCTTCTAAGGGAAGGCGGCAGAGGAGTGTATCTAATTAATCATCTCATGGACGAAGTTAAATATGAACATGATGGCAGAAAAGTTGTAATGAAGAAATTATTTAATAGCAAAAAAGCATAACGGAGGCGTCTCATGCGAATTGATGTGCAGGAAAAACAGGGTGTAACTATTTTTTACATCGAAGGCGATATTGACATCAATAGCGCGCCTGATGTAAAAAAATCATTTGATAGCTCCATAAAGGAGAAGAAAGAAAGCATCCTAGTGAATCTTAAAGATGTTGATTACGTTGACAGTTCAGGACTTGCAACGTTAGTTGAGGTGCTCAAGAATTTGCGGACATACGGCGGCAAGATTAAGCTTACTAATCTATCGTCAAAGGTTATGGGCCTTTTTGAGATAACAAAGTTAACTAAACTATTCGATATTTCAGATGACGAAGCAACCGCTTTAAACTCTTTTTAAAATCATGGCTAATCCAATTGAAAATATAGGAAAAACTGTTCTGTCTCTTGGCCAGAGGATAACAGACGTGATGACCCTCTTTTTTACTACTTTTCGGTG
>JAQBAV010000077.1:0-3863 GCA_032126595.1 Candidatus Omnitrophota bacterium
AACCCACCGATGATAAGCAAATTTACTTTTTGCCGCAGCTTGACAACGGTAAAATGCTATGATAACCTTTACCTAAAGTTGTATATTATTATATATATATTGTTAGGAATACTATAATCTAACCATCATAATATGTTCAAATTTAATATCGGAAAAAGCATAAAGGAAAGTGTCGGGCTCGATATAGGCAGCTATGCTGTAAAGGTAGCCGCTATTACCAAAGAAGCCGAGAATAACATCCTGACGGCCTACAATATCAAAGAGATCCCCAATAAAGGCAGTAATTTCAAGTTGGAAAAGGTTGTAGCCGAAGCCTTGCTTGAGATTGATTTGCATCCCGAAGAAGTTAATTTGTCGCTTTCCGGGCCTAATGTTGTAGTTCGTTTTATTGACCTTCCAAGGATGACAAAAGACCAGCTAAAAGGCGCTTTGACTTATGAGGCAGAGAAATATATTCCTTTTAATGTGAATGAGGTGGTTACTGATTCCATCATATTGGGTGATGCTAAGGAGTCAGGGCAAATGAATGTGCTCTTGGCTGCAGCCAAGAAGGACCTTATTGAGTCTCAGGTCAGTCTAATAGAAAAGATCGGTATGTCTGTAAATATACTGGATGTAGATGCTTTTGCGGTATTCAATGCTTTTTTATCTGCCGCTAAGCCGGAAGATAAAGGAACAGTATTTCTTAATCTGGGGCACTCTCAGACCAATGTATTGATAGCCATTGGGAGTAAACCCTGTTTTATGCGCCAAATACAAATAGGTTCGGGCGAAATTGCCAGGGTAAGGGAAGAAAACCAGAAGCATCGCGCGCACACTGAAGTGGAAACTTCTCAGGAAGCTTCGCCAGAGGCAGCTGCCCCACAAGAAGCAAATCCTCATAATACGGAAACTGAAGCGCTTAATACGGTTTTGAAAGAACTTATAAATGAGATCAATCTTTCTTTAAGCTATTTTGAAAATAGATACAACGCCGGCATAAGCAATATATTTTGTTCAGGTGGAATGGTTTACGCCGAAGGTGTTGTTGATTATTTAAGAGAGAAGATGGGGATACCCATACAGATTTGGGATCCGTTAAATAAAATAGTTATTGCCGAGAACTTATCCAAGGGAGATCTGGATAAAGTTTCTTCACAGCTCGCAGTGAGCATAGGGCTTGCATTAAGAGAATAAGCAATGATTGAATTAAATCTATTACCCGAAAAACTAAGAAAAAAGAAGAAAAAGAAAAAGTCTTCCGTGCGGCTTTCAGGCTTGCCGGTTATTCCCGGGTGTTTAGCTGCGGTTGGCGTGCTGGTAGCCCTGTATCTTCTTTTAAGTCTTTTAAACGGTATTAATGCTAATCTCTCCGTTGAGCTTACAAAAAAATGGGAAGGCATGAAGCCCCAGAGAGAGTTCGTCGAAAGAGTGTCGGTAGAGACAAGGGATCTTGAGAAGAAACTGGGATCGGTCGAGGCTATAGAAGGAAGCGGAATAGATTGGACCCGACTTTTAATGGGACTTAATGAGGGGGTTGTGTCTAATATATGGCTCTCAAGTTTTAGATTAGATTTTGGAAAGGACAAGCTCTTGGGGGCCGCTGGCGGCGCACGTCCAAAAGCACTTGAACTTACCGGGTATGCATTAGGCAGAAGTGAGACAGCCACTTTAGTAGTTGCAAGGTTTATAAACAGTCTTAAGGCTAATAGTGATTTCTCTTCATGTATAGATGATGTTGAGCTTGAAGAGATAAAAAATGTGGTTATATCAGAAGAGGAAGCCATGCAATTCAAACTGATTTGCAAGTTTAAAGCCCCTCAGGATAACGGTAAAAAATAATGGATCTTAAAATTGACCAGATAAAAGAAAAAGTAGAAGTCTTTTTTAAAGACGAAGAGATGAGGCTCTACGCCATCATAGGAGCAACAGCTGTTTTTGCGTTGCTTTTTATTGTCTTTTTAATGATGCCGGGATTTACCGAGCTTTCCAATAATGCCCGCGAGGTCGGTACGCTCAACAGGAAAATAAATATTGTGAACAAAAAGATCAATAATCTGGATGAGATGAAGGGAAGGTTAAGTTCCTTGCGGCAAGAGGAGATCATTGTAAGCAGCCAGCTTCCTGCGGAAAAAGAAGTTCCCACACTCTTAAGAGAATTTGCGAACATCGCCAAAACCTCGGGCGTCCAGATATTGAGCATTACGCCTTATGCATTTACTAATGTGGCCGCAAGCGGTAAGGTCAAGCAGTATTATCGGGCAATGCCAATACTTATTACGGCAAAATGCGGATACCATGAACTTGGAGAATTTGTCAGCGATATAGAAGAAATGGAGCGGCTGGTAACCATTGAGGATATTGAGATCAATAATGATTCTAGCGACCCTAGAAGACATAAGGTAAAAATTATTTCAAAAACCTACGTGTCGAGTGATGATGAAAAAAAATAAACTACTCATTATATTTTTAATAATGACTCTCTTTTTAAGTGTAGCTGCAGTATGCGCTCACTCTAGTGAAGATGCGCCTGAATACCGGTCGCAGGGAAAAAGGGATCCCTTTGTTCCGCTTGCAGGAACTACAGGCTTTGGACCGGGAGGCGGAGCTCAGAACATACGAACTATTGATGATGCTAAGCTTGAGGGTATACTCATTGGCCCTAATGGTAAGTATAATGCTATAATCAGCGGTGAGATCATGGCGGTAGGAGATCAAGCCGGACTTTTAAAAGTACTTGAAATAGGAAAAAATTCCGTTAAAGTTACGATAGAGGACACAGAATACGAATTAAAACTTTATGAATAGAAAAAGTCAGGGGGACTAATAATGTTCAAATCTAAAAAAGTAATGAAGACACTTGCCGCTATAGTAAGCGTGCTGTTTATGCACTCAGCGGTATGTACAGGCTCTTTTGCGCAAGTTGGCGCTGTAACCACATCAAGCGTTGCCGCCATAGATCCGGCTGAAGGAGCATTTGATGTCAGCATGCCCAGTCAGGGTAATGTAACGGTCAATTTTAAGGATGTGGACATTTTGACCGTACTGCATTATTTATCTGAGGTGAGCGGTGTAGACATTATTCCGTCTCCAGGCGTTAAGGCCGATGTTACTATGAGGTTAAGAGATAAGCCCTGGGAAGTCGCTCTGGACATTGTTACACGAAATTACGGTTATATCTATTCACGCGAAGAGGATATTATAAGGGTAATACCTAAGAGCCAGCTTAATTCGGAAGAACCTATAACAGAGGTTATACCGCTGAACCATATTATAGGGGACATTGAGCTTGTGAAAAAAATTGGTACCGGCTCATCCGGAGGTGATGTAGAGGTTCTGGAGACTCAGAAGAGCTTAGAACAGGTCATGGTGGCGGTTAATTCGATTCTTGATAAAAGGCAGGGTGAAAATGCTACCTATATTGCCTCAGCCAATGCGATAGTTGTTACGGCGATCCCCTCCAGGATCAGCAGCATAAAAGAGATGGTGACAAAGATAGACAAAAAACCGCCTCAGATACTCTTAGACGCGAAGGTAATCGAGATGACCCTAACTGAGGACGAGAGGATGGGGATAGACTGGGAGGTTCTTATTACAGCAGCCGGAGCAAGAAGGCCTATTACGTTTCCGTTTAGTCCTGAAGGTCTCTTAAACTTTTTACCAACAGACTATCAGACAAAATTTCTTCCCACGACACCCACCGGAGGGACTGATTTTATGCAGGTTAATAACACCCCAGTGGATCCAGCTTCGATACCTGTAGCTACTTCTCTTTTTTCTTATGGAACACTTGATTTTAGTCAATTTCAGGCAACCTTGCAGCTTCTGGATCAGAGGGGAGACACAGAGATACTATCATCCCCGCGTATAACCACCCTGAATAA
>JAQBAV010000078.1:0-5722 GCA_032126595.1 Candidatus Omnitrophota bacterium
CCACGAACGAAGTGAGTGAAACCAGATCTTCTGTGAAGTTCTTCTGCTGCTGGTTCCGCGAGTGAAGCGAGCGAAGCTGATTATTTGTCTTGTTTAATAGTTACTCTAATTTTGGCTGGTTCAGCGCCTTCCATGCCAAAAAGCCCTTTATGTTCTTCTTTCAGAACCTTAATAGAGACTTCTTTCTTTTGAGCATGAAGTATGTTAAGCGCCTTTTTTATAGCGTCTTCTACTGTGGGCGCTTCGACTTCAATCTTGTCTTTATGCTTGTCTTTGCTAGTCATGTTCAGCTCCTGGCAAGTTGTTTCGAAATAAAACCCTGTTCTGCGGACATTAAAATTGTATTTGTTAGCCAGTATAAAACAAGCCCTGCCGGCATATTGTAAAACATAAACCCGAAAAGAATCGGCATAAACACCATCATCATTTTTTGCTGGCTAGCCTGATCTGCGGGCATTGCGTCAGAAGAGGCGCCCTGGGTGAGCTTTTGCTGCACAACCATCATTCCAGCCATTAGTAGTGGTAGAATGTTTATATGGTTTCCAACTACAGGCAGAGAAAACGGTAACGGTACCGCATCCGGACTAGCTAAATCTTTAATCCATAAAAACTTAGCCCCTTTTAGTTCGACTGATTTCATAAGCCCCTGATATAGAGAAATAAAGACGGGCATCTGCAGAAGCAGGGGCAGACAACCTCCCAGAGGGTTAACGTTATATGTTTTGTACAGCTCCATCATCTCTTTATTAAGTTTTTGAGGATTGTCCTTGTGGAGCTCTTTTAGTTTTGCCATATGCGGTTGGATTTTTTTCATTTGATGCATTGACACAAAGCTTTTCTTTGTAAGGGGAAAGAGCACCATATTTATCAAAAATGTTAATAGAATTATCGCTAGTCCCCAGTTTTTTGTCCACTTGTGAAAAAACCTTAATATCACTAGAAGTATTTTGCTTATAGCCCCAAAAAATCCATAATCTACTATTTTCTGTATATCGTATCCTCCAAATGCGACGAGTCTTTGTTCGCTAACTGGCCCTGCATAAAAAAGATACGAGCTTTTTAGAGTTTCTCCGGGCTTAAGTGTCAGCTTGTCGCTTATTATCCCTGTTTCTAAAGATTTGTCTGTAGTCGTATTAAAGAAGATTTCATTCACATTATTTTCAGGGCGCAATACTACAGTAAAATATCTATTTTTTAGTGCGATCCATTCCGCCAGCCCCGCTCTTTGATCCAGGCCCTTTGTGCTTTTTACTTTTACGAGCTCCTTGTCCAACATAGCAGCTGCTTCTAAAAAGCTTCTTCCAGCAGCGCCGTCGCTTTTTTGCAATTCGGATGGCCCCGTCATGTCAAATGAAAAAGGCTCTTCTTGTCTTGATAAATTTTTAATATAAACTGATAACTCTATATAATCAGAGGCCTTGCGAAAGTCGTATCGCTTTACGATTTCCGTCTTGCCGTCTTCAGTAAAAGTATATTTTAGGTAATTGTCTCCTTGCTCAACGCGAAACCTTTTATAGTCCAGTCCGCTTAAATTTGGGCTTCTTAGGGCGAAGACTCTTTTGGAAGGGTCTTCTGTTTCTATTATTATCTCTTCTTTTCCGTCAGAAACATACTCTTTTAGGGCAAGTTCTTTTAGGGAGCCTCCAATGTCTGAGAAAACTAGAACAAACTTGTCTGTTTCAATTGTTGTTGTGTTTTCTTTTAGGCCCTGTTTGAGAATGGAAGGCTCTACAGTTTCTGCCTTAACCGCCCCTTCGCTTACTGCGGCTGTTCTAGGCTGTTCGTGCATCATGGCCTGCTCTGCGATGGGGGGCTTGCTAATCTTTTGAAAGAGTAGCAGCACTAGAAATGATAACGCCATGGCAGCTATTAGCTTCTTTTCCATTAATTCCGTTCCTTTTTTTATTGTTTTACCGGATCATACCCGCCGCTCACGAACGGATGACACCTTAACACTCTCTTTGCCCCCATAATCACTCCTCGCCGCGCTCCAAACTTTTCTATAGCTTGGATGGTATACTCTGAACAGGTAGGGGAATATCTGCAGCTTCTTCCCATATACGGGCTTATGCCGGCTTTATATGCCTTTAGTATCACTACAAGTATTCTCTTCACTTTATCGCTCCGGCCTCGTTAAGCAGCTTGCTTATTTCTTCTCTTATAGCTATGGACAATTCTTTCCGTGTTAATTTTGGTAATTTTTTGTAAAACTTTATAATTGTTTTGATCTCTGGTTTTATAGCTTCCTGCAAACCCCTATAGTGCCCATAAACTATGCGTTTTAGAAGATTTCTCCTTACTGCTGTGGGCTCTATTTTTTTTGATATAATTACACCGACGTAGGCATCTTTTGTGTTTTGTGATTTTTGAATATAGAATTCGATTTTTTCGCCTCGTAGCTTTTTCCCTCCTGCTAAGACGCTATTAAAATCTGCTTTTTTGAGTAGATGTTTTATCTTCACGCGGAAAGAACCGCTCGTCCTTTTTGCCGTCTTCGTTTTAATATGTCCTTGCCGGCGCTTGTGCTGCTTCTTTTGCGAAACCCGTGCTTTCTCTTTCTTTTAAGGTTTGATTTATTTTTAAGATTTTTCTTCACTAGCTAAACTCCTTCTTACGTGAATATATATTACCTTTTAAAATGAATGTAAGATTATAACACACCTTTTTGTCAAGTCAAGGGGTTTGTTCCCTCCTTTTTTCTCTTTATGCATTAGTGCGACTAAATTTTTCCTTGCATTGCCTTCTTGCAATGTATATAATGATTCCCATTAAACTCGTATTTGATGTTAGGTCCGCGCGTTGTGGATAAAGTGTTAATAACTTGTTTATTGCACTGTTAATAACCTCAATTTTTTGTTAATTCTTTTGAATAACTTTTTTGCCTCACAATAATGGAAAATATCTGGGAAAAAGCCTTAGAGGTCCTACGGTCTGAAGTTAATGATCAGGTTTTCAATGCCTGGTTTTTGCCTATCAAGCAAGGCTGTGTTAAGGATGCTTCCGTTTGCCTGGATATACCGAATAAGTTTTTTGAGAATTGGATTCGGGATAAGTATTTTAGCTTAATAAAGTCCGCCATTCACCAATCCTGCGGCAAGGAGATGGATGTTGTTTTTCAGGTCCAGGAAGAATTAGAGGCTATTCTTCCTTCTAAAACAGTTGACCCCCCTAGACGTCCCTCATCTTCTCAGCAACCTTCAATGAAAGAAAAAGATGGCACCATGGGTTGGTTAAAGTCCGTGCTTTCCGGGGGACGGCAAATGCCCGAAAGCCGCTACCAGGAAATCGGGCTTAATCCTAAAAACACTTTTGATAATTTTGTTGTTGGCAAAAGCAACCAATTTGCTCACGCTGCTTCTTTGGCTGTTTCAGACAAACTCTCGAAAAGCTACAATCCTTTGTTCCTTTATGGGGGCGTAGGGCTAGGAAAGACCCATTTAATGCAGGCTATAGGGCATCGCATTACCACTACTACACCAAGAGCTCAGATGCTTTATATTTCTAGCGAAGAGTTTACAAACCAGCTTATTACTGCCATCCGAACAAAAAGCACCGCAAAATTTAAGAATATGTATAGGAATGTGGACATTCTCCTTGTAGATGATATTCAATTTATTGCCGGTAAAGAGTCTACCCAAGAAGAGTTTTTTCATACATTTAACGCTCTTTATGATGCTCATAAACAAATAGTAATTACATGTGACCGTCCTCCGCAAGAGATCCCAACCCTTGAAGAACGTTTAGTGTCAAGATTCGCGTGGGGTTTAATTGCCGATGTGCAGCCTCCGGATTTTGAAACCCGAATAGCTATTTTAGAGAAAAAAAGTGAGGCTGAATCTATCCACTTACCCAAAGATGTGTTATTCTTTTTAGCTGAAAAGGTTAAAACTAATATACGAGAGATGGAAGGCGCCCTTATACGCGTGGTGGCTTATTCCAGGTTGACGGCAAATGCTATTTCTGTTGACTTGGCTCGCGAGGTTTTAAGAGGAATGATCGTTGAGGAAGAGAAAAAGGTTAATATTGACCTCGTACAGAAGGTTGTCGCTAGTTATTTCCAACTTACAGTTGAAAATATTAAATCTAAAAAACGAACGCGGGCTATCGCCTACCCGAGACAGATAGCTATGTATCTTTCTCGTGAACTAACAGAACACTCGCTTCCTGATATCGGGGGGGCTTTTGGCGGTCGGGACCATACTACCGCCTTGCACGCATACGATAAGATCAGTAAAGAGCGCGAGAGTAACGAGAACACGCGTAAAGTGCTTGAAAAATTGATTATGCAGATAAAAAAGTAATTGTTAATAACTTGTGGATAATTGTAGGTTTATTTTGCCCTTTTTATCCACACCTATTAACAGATAATATCCACAGGTTGTTATGTTGACATGTTGTTTATTTATAATGAGTTAGAATGTTATCCACAGTTTGCACATACACTACATACAACTACAACTATCTTTTAAGAAAGTAGAGATTACGTAATAGGAGGAAGTTATGGATTTTTTAGTCCAAAAGGAAACCTTATCAGATGCTATACAGATCGTACAAAGCGCAATAACTCAAAAAAGCAGCCTACCTATATTAGCCAACGTCTTATTAGAGGTTTCTGAGGATAAACTTAGATTAACTGCTACAGATCTCGATATTGGAATCTGTGCCTCCATTCCAGTGTCTGTAGTTCAAAAGGGAGCAATAACTGTACCAGCTAAAAAGTTTTTTGACATAATTAGAGCTTTACCGGATGGGAGTGAAATAAACATCTCGTTAAAAAAGAATAATTCAATCACAATTAAAAGCGGAAGAGCTCAGTTTAAAATTATAGGCTTACCAAAAGAAGAATTCCCACAACTTCCAATATTTAAAGACAAGGATTCTATAATATTAGAACAAAAAGAATTTAAAAACATTTTAAACTTAACAGATTTTGCTATTAGTAAAGATGACACAAGATATATATTAAACGGAGTCCTTTTTAGTATAAAAGGAGATAGAGTAGATATAGTTGCAACAGATGGAAGGAGATTAGCCGCGGCTAATAAAAAACTAACAACTAAAACTCTTTTAGAAAAAGATGTAGTCGTTCCAGTGAAAGCGATTCAAGAAGTAAAAAGACTTCTAGCTGACGAAGGGGATATAAAAATACAATTTGGGGACAACCAAATAATGTTTTCCTTTTCAAACAGTTTTATTATATCAAGATTAATCGAAGGCGAATTTCCAAGCTATAAAAAAGTCATACCATCTAAATCTCAAAAAGAAGTACGCGTTGGTAGAGAAGAATTTTTAGACGCTGCAAAAAGAGCAAGTATATTTACCGATCAAGAGTCTCTAGCAATAAAACTTGAGATACAAAAAAACAAAATGACTATTTCAAAAAACACTCCTTATTTAGGAGAGTCTCGGGAACAAATTGATGTTGATTATAGCGGGGACGACACTATTGAGATAGGATTTAATCCGAGATATCTAATAGATGTTTTAAAAAACTTGCCGCAAGAAGAAATTGTTTTTGAGGTAAACGATTCAAGCAAACCTGGGGTTATAAGACTCGGAGATGAGTATACATACGTTGTTCTCCCCATGCAGCTCAATATATAAGTTTTAAAATGAGGAAAAAACAAGAAAAAAAAATAGAACATATTGTAGAAGGGCTCTTAAATATATGGGAGACCACAAAAGTTGGTAAAGGGAACGCTGTAAGAGACGCATGGGCCGG
>JAQBAV010000079.1:0-6352 GCA_032126595.1 Candidatus Omnitrophota bacterium
CTTCGTGGATCTTGATCCTATAAATATTTTTCTTACCGGAAGACTTAAGGGGCCTTATCTTGCACGGAGAAGTAACTTTACCGTAAAGCTTTATGCCTTTTTCCAAGCACTCTAAATCTTCTTCTAGCGGCTCATCTTTCAGTGTTGCTAAATATTCCTTACTAATCTCGAAACTAGGATGCGAAAGCTTATGAGTTAGGTCCCCGTCGTTTGTTATGATAATTAATCCTGTAGTCTCTTTATCCAGTCTTCCAATAGAATAAAGTCTAACATTAACATGTTTAAAATAATCCAGTACTGTTCTCTTTGCGTATTTATCACTTGAGGTTGAAACAACCCCCTTTGGTTTATTTAAAAGAAAATAATATTTCTTTTCTTCTTTCCTAAGAGGGGTTCCATCGACTGTAATTTGTGAGATCTCGGGGTCAACTCTGAAGCCTTTTTCTTTTATTACTTTTCCATCTACCTTTACTTTTCCCGCTTCGATCACAGAAATTACACCTCTTCTACTTGCAATGCCGGCATGGGAAAGAACGCTTTGAAGTCTTTTTTCCATAATTATTTCCACAGTTCGTTGTTCGTAGTTTTTAAAACTATTATCGTCAGCCCTTACTACAGACTCCGAACTATAGACTACGAACTATCTAAGCGCTTCGATATTTTCTTTTAGGTTATCTACCTGATTCTGGTAGTTCTTTCTTCTATCTTCTTCCTTCTTAACAACTTCTTCGGGAGCATTGGCTGTAAAGCCTTTATTATTAAGTTTTTTGTTTAAGCCCTTAAGAAATTGCTCCATCTGGTCAATTTTTTGGGATATACGTTTTTTCTCATTCTCTACGTCTATGGTATCTCCGATGGGCATATATACCCTTATTTCGTCAACAAGTGCCGCGACGGACTGCTCGGGACGTTCGAGATTCTCTTTAACTTCCTCAACATGGCAACGCCCGAACTGCTTTATGTATTTAACATTGTTCTCGATGAGTTCCTTATCTTCAGAATTTTTTACATCGACAAATATCGCAAGATCAGCTTTTACCGGAATATTCCAGAACGCCCTTATGTTTCGTATTGATGTAATTATTTTGATAAGCTTCTCCATGCCCTCCATGGCTGCCTGGTCTGTATGCTCTTTATCGGGAGTTGGCCACTCACTGGTCATGATCCATTTAGCCTTATCTCCCGGCATCTTCTGGAATATTTCTTCGGTTATAAAAGGCATTATGGGATGTAGGAGTTTTAGGCACCCCATAAGAACATCTACAAGTATTTTCTGAGTGTTGACACTGTCTGAAGATAATTTCGAAAACTCTAAATACCAGTCGCAATAACTGTGCCATATGAAATCGTAAAGCACTGAGGCCGCATCGTTAAACCTGTAAGACTCGAGACTCTTTGTCACCTTTTCAATGGTGTCAAAATATTTACTTCTTATCCACCTATCGGCAAGCGTAAGAGTAGATTCATCTATTTTTCCGCCCAAAACCTTTTCATCCAGATTCATAAGCACATATCTTGATGCGTTCCATATTTTATTGGCGAAATTACGTCCTATCTCAAATTTCTCTTTCGATAAGAATACATCCTGCCCCTGCGAAGTTATCGATATAATGCTGTAACGAAGAGCGTCGCTGCCTACCTCATCTATAACTTCTAGAGGATCTATTACGTTGCCTAAAGACTTAGACATCTTGGTCCCGGTGACATCCCGCACAGTACCATGTATATATACATCCTTAAACGGAATAGCTTTTTTAAACTTCAAGCCCGACATTATCATCCTGGCTACCCAGAAAAATATAATCTCCTGAGCCGTAACTAATGCGTCTGTAGGATAGAACTTCTCAAGATCTTTTGTCTCATCCGGCCACCCTAGAGTTGATAACGGCCATAACCATGAGCTAAACCAGGTATCCAAAACGTCCGGATCTTGCTCTAGATTTGTTCCGCCGCAAGAAGGACATTTAGTGACTTCTTCTTGCCCTACATAAACACCTTTCTTACCGGGTTCATTAACTTCAACATCACGAACATTCCTATAGCCGAGACAATCCTTACAATACCATACGGGGATCCTGTGTCCCCACCAGATCTGGCGGGAAATACACCAATCTCTTATATTCTCCATCCAATTTAGATAAACCTTTGTCCATCTGTCGGGATAGAATTTTATACTGCCATCTTTAACGACTTCTATAGCCTCTTTAGCTAAAGGCTTCATCTTAACAAACCACTGCTTAGAAAGCCTTGGCTCAACCACGGTGTGACACCGGTAACAATGGCCTACCGCATGGTCATGCTCCTGGGCCTTAATAAAAAGCTTCATATCTTTTAGCTCATCTATAATAGCTTCCCGAGCCTCAAACCTATCCATGCCTTCGAAGTCTCCGCCTATCTCATTTATAGTACCATCAGAATTCATGACATTGATCCTATTTAGACCATGTTTTATTCCCAGTTCGAAGTCTACCGGGTCATGCGCCGGAGTTACTTTTAAAGCTCCTGTACCGAATTCAGGGTCAACATTTTCATCGAATATAACTTTAAGCTCCCGCTTTAATATCGGAAGGATAATAGTCTTATCTTTTAGGTGGCTGTATCTTTCATCTTTGGGGTTTACCGCAACTGCAACGTCACCCAACATCGTCTCAGGACGCGTGGTCGCGACAACAATATAATCCTCGTTCTCTTTTTCTATTTTCTCGCGGCCTTTGATCGGGTACTTAATATAGTAAAGCATTCCCGGTGTATCCCTATGTTCAGCCTCTTCGTCACTCAATGCTGTTTCACATCTGGGACACCAGTTGATTATATAGTCCCCCTTATAGATAAGACCATCTTCATAAAGCCTTAGGAAAACCTCTTTAACAGCCCTTGAAAGTCCCTCATCCATTGTAAAACGAGTTCTTGACCAATCACAGCTGGACCCCAACCTTTTAAGCTGGTGGATTATAGTGCTTCCGTGTTCTTCTTTCCACTTCCACACTCTTTCAAGGAATTTTTCCCGTCCTATGTCTACTCTTCTCAGGTTCTCTTTAGCAAGATCTCGCTCAACAACGTTCTGAGTGGCTATTCCGGCGTGATCCGTACCCGGAAGCCACAAAACTTCATAGCCTTGCAGGCGTTTCCATCTGGCGAGTATGTCTTGTATAGTGTTATTTAAGGCGTGCCCTATGTGGAGAATACCTGTCACGTTAGGCGGCGGGATAACAATACAGTAAGGCTCTTTCTCTGAAGCCTCATCAGCGGTAAAAAGCCCCTCGCTTTCCCACTTTGAATAAATTTTATCTTCTATTTCTTTGGGATCGTATTTAGTCGGTAGGTCGTTCATTATGATTTTCGTTTTCCCATTGCTTCATCTTTTGCAAATTTGTATTCAACCGAATCAATCAGGGCAAGCCAGCTTGCCTCGATAATGTTCTCTGATACTCCGACAGTCCACCATGAGCCTGTCTTGTCCTGTGACTGGATAAGTACACGAACCCTGGCGGCGGTACCCTCTTTCTCATCAAGCACTCGAACTCTAAAGTCAGATAGATGCATTTCATTTAAGGCCGGATAAAACTCTATCAGAGCTTTTCTTAAAGCTTGGTCTAAAGCATGGACCGGACCGTCTCCAAGAGCAACTGTGTGCCTTCGCCTCTTACCTATGCTTAACTTAACAGTAGCTTCCGAAAAGATCTCTCCATTATCTCTTTTTTCTACAATCACGCGGAAGTCTTCTAATTTAAAATGCTCCTTAAGGTCTTCCGAAGAGCGCCTCATAAGAAGCATTAATGAAGCTTCTGCCAGTTCAAACTGAAATCCTTCTTTCTCAAGATCCTGGATATGTTCAAGAACCTTCCTCGCTTTGTCCGGCTTTTTGGAAAAGTCTACACCAAGCTCTTCAGCTTTCTTCATGATGCTGGACTTACCTGAAAGCTCCGAAATAAGAAGGCGGCGTTTGTTTCCTACTTTTTCTGGCTCAATATGTTCATATGACCTGGAATTTTTAAGCATCGCGTTAACATGGACGCCCGCCTTATGAGCAAACGCACTCACTCCCACATATGGTTGTGAACCCAGCTGTTTAACGTCTGAGATTTCAGAAATAAACATTGCTGCTTCGGTAAGCCCTTTAAGGGCAAAGCCTGAAAGACAGTCAATGCCAAGCTTAAATCTTAATGCCGGGATTATCGACACTAGATTAGCATTGCCGCACCGCTCCCCATATCCATTCATTGTACCTTGAACCTGAGTGCATCCCGCCTGAACAGCGGCCACGGAATTGGCAACCGCCATTTCAGCATCGTTATGAACATGGATTCCTAAGGGAACTTTTTTTATTTTTTCTTTTACTTCCTCAACTATCTCAAAAATCCGGCTTGTAAGATTTCCTCCATTGGTATCGCAAAGAATCAAGCATTCTGCCCCGCCTCTGACTGCTGCTGCCAGGGTCTCTAGCGCATAATCGGGGTTTTCAACATATCCATCAAAAAAGTGTTCCGCGTCAAACATAACGTAGCGTCCCTTTTTGGTTAGATATTTAACTGAAGACTCGATCATATTAAGGTTTTCTTTAAGGCTAGTCCTAAGAACTTCCTTAACGTGTAAGTCCCAGCTCTTGCCGAAGATCGTTATGTACTTCGTTTTTGCCTTGAGGAGTTCCTTAAGTATCTGATCTTTGGCCGGAGAATTATCCGCCCGGCGAGTACTGCCAAACGCGACAAGCTTTGACTTTTTAAGCTTAAGCGACTTAGCGGCTTCGGCGAAAAACTCGTTATCTTTAGGATTTGAGCCCGGCCACCCGCCTTCTATAAAGTCAACACCGAGTTCGTCGAGTTTCTGGGCAATGCGCAGTTTATCTTTCACTGAAAAAGAAATGCCTTCGGATTGCGATCCATCCCTTAACGTCGTATCATAAATTAAGATCTTTGCCATGATATTACCTGCCTCATTTTTTCTTCTTGCCTAGTCCAAAAGCTTTATGAATAACCTTAACGGCTTCATCTCCATACTTACCATTTATCACGCACGATATTTTTATTTCACTTGTTGATATCATGTCTATGTTTATTTTCTTTGATGCAAGGGCGGTGAACATTTTAGCTGCAACACCCGAGTGACTGCGCATTCCAACACCAACAACCGAAATCTTAGCAATGTTCTTATCAAATTTGATGCCTGCGGCTCCAATTTTTTTAACTACCTCCTTAACAACTTGCTCAGTTTTTGCTACGTCGCTGGTTGCAACGGTAAAAGAAATATCCGTAGCTCCGGTGCGTGATATATTCTGGACGATCATATCTACATTAATGCCGGCCTTTGCTAATCTATCGAATAAAATACTTGCTTCTCCGGGTCTATCCGGAACATCACAAACAGTTACCTTAGCTTCTTTTTTATTCGCAGTAACTCCGCGAACCAAAACATCTTCCATCGCCTTTACCTCCTTGCTTATAAGCGTACCTTTATTACTGTTAAAGCTTGATCTTACATGTATGGGCATATTATATTTACTGGCCGCCTCAATACTTCTTGCCTGCATAACCTGGGCGCCCAGAGAGGCAAGCTCCAACATCTCATCATAAGAAATTTCGTCCAATTTTCGTGCATCTTTCACTGCCCGAGGGTCAGCAGTGTAAACACCGTCAACATCGGTAAATATTTCGCACGTCCCCGCTTTAAGTGCTATGGCTAGGGCTACCGCCGTCATGTCTGAACCTCCCCTACCGAGGGTTGTAATCTCGTGGTCAGGATTCATTCCTTGAAATCCGGCAACTATAACTATCTTTCCTTTTTTAAGCTCTTTTTTAATATTGTCAGGCTTAATATTAACGATCTTCGCTTTTGTATGTGAAGAGTCTGTCATAATCCCCACCTGCGGACCTGTGAAAGATATGGCTTCGTAGCCAATCTTATGTAAAGCCATAGCAAGAAGCGCAACGGATATCTGTTCGCCCGTCGAAAGCAGCATATCCATCTCTCTATCCGAAGGGTTTTTTGTTATCTGCGCCGCTAAGTCAAGAAGTTCATCCGTTGTGTCCCCCAAAGCAGAAACTACTACCACAACGTCGTGTCCCTTTTTCCTGTATGAAGACACCCTTTTCGCGACTTCTTTTATCCTGCCGGGGTTTGCTACACTGCTTCCCCCATACTTTTGAACAATTATTCCTTTTTTACTTTTTTTAGCCATTTACGTCTCCTTAAATAAAAGGCCCATAAGCTCTGAACCATTCTTTAATGATATCTTTCCTGCCTTTGCGGCCTTTTCCGAAAAAACTGCAATATCATCCGGAAGTATTCCCTTCCCCGCCAAGGCAAAAGGAACCGCATCGGCTGTATGCGTTCTTTTCTTAATAGGTGTCGGATG
>JAQBAV010000080.1:0-5789 GCA_032126595.1 Candidatus Omnitrophota bacterium
ATAAAGATAGAGCAGGTTCTTGGTGAAGTTCGAAATATGGAGAAGGACGCAAAGATCAGGATCAAAGAGCTCGAGAAGGAAATAGGGCTATTTTCAGTAAAGCATATAATTGATGAACTTAGGTTTAAATATCGCGAGTTCGAAGATGTAGTTGAACACCTAAATAGAGTTCAGGAAGATATAGTAAATGATATAGATGCTTTTAGAGAAGAGGACGAAGAAGCCGTCCAAAACCTTTTTGGAGTTAAAGCTGCTCCAAAGAAGAATGCATTCCTCAAATATAATGTAAACGTACTGGTGGACCATAGGCACTCAGAAGGAGCGCCGGTCATCAGAGAGCTAAACCCCACCTACTATAACCTAATAGGAAGAATAGAATATGTTGCCAACTTCGGAGCAATGTCGACAGATTTTTCAATGATAGCAGCAGGGGCTCTTCATAAAGCAAATGGAGGTTATTTAATTCTTCAGGCAATGGATGTTCTAAGTAACTTTATGGCATGGGATGCCCTTAAAAGAGTTATACGAAATAAAGAAATAAACGTAGAAGATATTAACGAGCAGTATAGACTAGTTTCAACAACCAGTCTAAAGCCTAAACCTATACCTTGCGACATAAAGATCATAATGGTAGGACCCCCATGGCTGTACCAGGTGTTGTACAAGTATGATGAAGAGTTTAAGAAAATGTTTAAGATAAAGGCGGATTTTGACATCGAAATGGATAGAGATTCTGAAAAGATAGGCAAGTATTCAGCCTTCATTAAAGAAAGATGCGAAGAGGAAGAACTTCGTCACTTTGAAAGAGGGGCAGTAGCTAAGGTTATTGAATATGGGTCAAGACTTGTTGAAGACCAGGAAAAACTCAGCGCTAGATTCATGGATATAGCCGATATCTTGCGAGAAGCCAATTATTGGGCAGGTCTGGCTCATACAGAGTTTGTTGAGGCGCATCATATTGAAAAGGCGATACATGAAAAGATATACCGGTCCAACATGATTGAGGAAAAGATCGCGGAACTCATTGAAAAAAACGTATTGATGATAGATGTGGAAGGCTCGGCGGTAGGCCAGGTTAACGGTCTTGCCGTTCTTGATATTGGAGACTATGCTTTCGGAAAACCTTCACGTATTACTACCAGGACCTATATGGGTAAGGGCGGGGTTGTTGACATAGAAAGACAGGTCAAGATGGGAGGCAGTATTCATTCTAAAGGTGTTTTGATATTAAGCGGATATTTGGGCGAAAAATTTGCACAAGACTCACCCTTAAGTCTTAGCGCAAGCATTTGCTTTGAGCAATCCTATGAAGGGGTAGACGGAGACTCTGCTTCAAGCACAGAAGCCTATAGCCTCTTATCGTCTTTATCGGAAGTGCCCATAAAACAGGATATAGCCGTTACGGGGTCAATGAACCAGCATGGCAAGGTCCAGCCCATAGGTGGAGTGAACGAGAAGATAGAAGGGTTTTACCATATCTGTAAACTAAAAGGCCTTACTGGTAAGCAAGGTGTAATGATCCCGGAAAGCAATACCAAACACCTCATGCTTAAAGATGAAGTGATAGAGGCTGTCAAAAAAGGAAAATTCAACATTTGGTCAGTATTAACCGTAGACGAAGGAATCGAAATACTTACAGGCAAAAAAGCAGGCAAGACAGACTCTAAGGGCAAGTATCCAAAAGGCACAATAAACTACCTTGTAGATAAAAAACTTCGTGAATATTCACAAAAAATAGCTTCTGATAAAAAATCAAAAAAGAAAAAGAGTTAAGTTTACATAAAAAGAACAGGAAAGAGTAATGAATGTTTTATTGGTTATAGGGCTCGTAATATTGCTAGGAACGGTTGCCGGAAGGCTCTTCCAGAAAGCTAACCTCCCCCAGATCATGGGGTATATCATTGTAGGTGTTTTTTTGGGAGAATCATTTCATGGACTCTTAAGCGGGGCTATGCTGGACTCCTTTGCTCCGCTCATTCAGCTTGCTCTGGGTATTATTGGTTTTATGATAGGGGCAGAGCTTAACTTCGAAAAATTTAAAAGGTATAGTAAATCTATCTATACGATCCTCTTTTCTGAAGTTTTTTTTACGTTTTTTATCGTGGGGATAGTTACGGCGCTTATAACAGGAAAGGTTTATTTGGGACTAATCCTGGGAGCGTTGGCCGCAGCCACTGCGCCTGCGGCAACGTACAACGTTTTGGGTGAATATAAGGCCAGGGGCCCGGTCACAATGACTACGTTATCGATCGTAGCCTTAGATGACGGCCTTGCCCTCATAATATACGGTTTTGCCAGTGCTTTTGCGCGCGTATTTATTGCAAAAGGGGATATATCCGTTCTTAACGCTTTCGTTATGCCGGTTGTAGAGATAATCGGATCAGTAGCTATAGGCATTTTAGCAGGATATATACTTCACAAAATACTTTTAAATACCCGCGAAAAAGAAAGATTCCTTCCTTATACGCTTGGTACGATTATTTTTGTTGTGGGCGGCGCCATATTCATAAAAGTTAATCCCATTCTTGCATCTATGGTACTGGGGGCAGTAGTGGCCAATCTTCTTTCAGCAAGCAATAAGGAGCTGTTTGATCTCATAAAAAGAGTAAGTAATCCTATCTTTGTTCTTTTCTTTGTTTTGGTCGGGGCTGAACTTAACGCAAGCATACTAATCAAGACGGGAGTTTTTGTCTTAGCAGTTTCTTACATAGTAAGTAGAAGCGTAGGCAAAATGGTAGGCTCTTATATTGGAGGCAAAATCTCTAAGGCAAGGGCCAGCGTAACTAAATATTTAGGTTTTTGTTTATTTGACCAGGCCGGAGTTGCAGTAGGTCTTGCAATAGCCACCTATCATAGCTTTAGTTTAATAAGTCCTGAGGCCCAGGCAGACGGCCTCCTGATAATAAACATTATAACTGCCACAACTTTTATGCTTCAGATAGTTGCCCCGCCCATGATCAAATACGGCATAAAAAAAGCTGATGAAATAAACAGGAACGTTAATGAAGAAGATATTGTAGAGAAACATACAGTAGACGACATCATGGAAGAAGACTTTTTCTTGATCAGTGAGCAAAATAACCTGCACCAAATAATAGAAGTAATGAAAAAGAGCGACTCTCTTCACTTTCCAATAGTCAGCCGTGATGGAAAATTTCTGGGGATAACTACTTTGGGTGAGATAAGGGACACATTCTATGAAGATCAAATGGATATGTTGGTTATTGCAGGGGATATTGTAAGAGAGATAAATGATGTGGTCTATGCCGGAGACCCTCTAAGCAAGGCAATAAACATGTTTAAGGCAAGAAAAGTGGATTATATAGCGGTTCTTGACGATAAGGATAACCGAAGACTTATAGGCCAGCTTGAATATAATAAAACAATGGACTATATCGGCAAGGAAGTACTTTTCCGACAGCAGGAATTGGAGCTAGAGGACGACACTTGCAGCACAACCATTTAAAAAAAAGGAGACTTATGAAAAAGGTACTGGCATTAAGCATAGCTTTCATTTTTATTTTTGCTGTGTTATTTAGCATGGACTCGGGAGCAAGAGTAAAAGATAACCTTTACAAGGACTTGAGCAAAAGAGGCATTGTAAAGACGTATGTGGCGCCAATTGCTGAACCAGCCATAGAACCTGCGCCAGACGTGAAATTACTCCACAAAATTCTTGAGAATCAGTTAAAAACCCGCATGACGATCAATTTTAATATTGTTGATTCGAGGGATATGGCTGATATAATTATAAATTGCGAGGTTCTGGAATACTTTTGGACCGAAGATGACCCCCTAGATACGTGGGGAGCTGCCGCGATGGCAATAGATGTTGCGAAAAAGGAGAACTATTCCCGTATGGAGGCACTTTTTACGGTAACTAATGCTAAAAACGGCAAGATAATACTGGAAGAGAAGCTAAGAGCTACTATCACAGATGACGGGATGAGTGAAGAAGATAGCATATCTATGATAAACGAAAGAATAGCTAAAATTTTTATAAGAAAATGTTTTGGAAAACCTAAAAATAAACTAACACCATAAAAAGATGGCAGATAAAGATTATTATAAAGTATTAGGGGTTTCTGAAGAAGCAAGCCAGAGTGAAATAAAAAAGGCATACAGAAAGCTCGCATTAAAATATCACCCAGACAAGAACCCGGGGGATAAAAAAGCCGAGGATAAGTTTAAGGAGATATCCGAAGCCTACTATGCTCTCGGCGACGAGAAGCGTCGCAAGGAATACGATAACTTGAGGAAAATGGGAGCGTATACCGGTGATTTTTCGTCTAACCAGGGATTTGATTTTTCCGACTTTTTTAGTCATGTACGCGGGAATGAGGGAGGTTTTTCCTCCGGATCAGTTTTTGGTGATATTTTTGGAGATCTATTCTCGGGGACAAGTAGCGGGCAAAGTGGCCGGGCATACTACTATTCAACGGGAGGCACCTCTATGGGCGCTCAGCAGAGTGTAGATACAGATGTGAGGGCAAACCTCCCCATACCTAAAAACCTGGCACAAAAGGGCGGGGAGGCAAAATTTAAGCTATCCACAGGGAAATCAATAACGCTTAAGATACCACAAGGTACTAAAAGCGGCCAAAAGATGAGGCTAAAAGGACAGGGAGAAAAATGCCCCTGCTGCAGTCATAAGGGCGACCTCATAGTCACGGTTCAGATTAAATAGACTAAAGTCAAAAGTCACATGAGACCACAACTTATGGAGGGAAATGACATAAGTTGTAAGGGCGAATGTGACCCAGCTCTTTTTAAATATTTTAGAACCTGCGGTTCTATATAAAAAAGGGCTGGGTTTAATTCGCGCTGATGCTTTACTCACACTGTGTTCTCGTAAATCATGCGCTCATTAAAGTCTCCGGGTCACCAAAAATCAGCTATAAGCTGTAAGCTTTAAGCTGTAAGAGATTGCTTCGTCACTGCGTTCCTCGCAATGACGGAAGGGTCGCTTCGCTCCTCGCAATGACGGAAGTCGCGGTTATTACCGCCCTCTCTCTATGTCATTGCGAACCCTCTCTCTATGTCATTGCGACCCCGACTTGTCGGGGGAAGCAATCTCATTATCCAACACCTTTTTCATTTAAATTTTGTTATTTGCTATTTCAAGAACTTATAGCTTAAAGCCTATAGCTTACCTTCTTCGAACCATGAACCACCAACCATGAACCCTATAACAACCAACTACAAACTTCTAACCACGAACCCTGAACTATGAACCATGAACTACCAACTACGAACTTATTACCATCGAACATCCGCCATTTACGATTCACTAAGTACCATTCACTATCTTATTTCGCAAATTCAAAAAAAACCGGCGGTACAAATCTAAGTAGGGCTTGTAAATTATTAGTGAATATAAGAACTCCTACGACTATCAATAATACACCAGCAATAATCTCTACCCACCGTATAAGTTTTTTATACTTTTCAAAAATACGCATAAATAGGCCGACAAAAAAACCTGTTAAGATAAAAGGTATTCCTAGACCCAGAGAATATACCCCTAGAAGAATCATGCCCCTTAGAACTGTCTCCTGGGTTGCGGCTATCGCAAGTATCCCGGCGAGTATAGGACCTACACATGGGGTCCAACCAAAGGCAAATGCTAAGCCAATAACAAAGGCTCCCAGCGCACCGGGTGAAAACTTCTTTACCTTTATGCTTTTTTGGTAATTGAACCAATTTATCTTTAGTATGCCCGTAAGGTAGAGTCCGAGAATAACTATAATTATTCCCGAAACTTTAGTAAGTACACCTATGTATTCGGT
>JAQBAV010000081.1:0-5536 GCA_032126595.1 Candidatus Omnitrophota bacterium
TAACAAAATCCGAATGACAAAAGATGTTGGATATTAGATGTTAGATAATGAGATTGCTTCGCTCCTTTCAGTCGCTCGCAATGACCGCGACTTCCGTCATTGCGAGGAGCCGAAGGCGACGCGGCAATCTCTTACAGCTTACAACTTATAGCTGATTTCTGGTGACCGCCTTTGACCTATGACATGTGACCTATGACTTTTACCTCCTTGACCCCGTTAGAAAAAGATACTTTTTCTAACGGGGTTGACAATCCTTTTATATATTTTATAATAGATGTAGTTGCGACTGGCGTATAACCCACACCTCAAGAAAGCCCGGGTTAAAGTGGATAACCACAAGGAAGCACTAGCACTATCAAAAACCGCACGCCTGGGTTTTTGCCTTTTTAAAAAGAAAAACCCATACATGCCTGAAGAAAATAAGAACTTAAAGAAGACTCCCCTTTACGAAAAACATATCCAGCTAGGGGCCAGGATGGTCCCTTTCGCAGGGTGGAATATGCCCGTACAATATACCGGTATAATCGACGAGCACATGCATACAAGAGAAAAAGTAGGTCTGTTTGACATCTGTCATATGGGCGAATTCACTCTTAAGGGACCGAATGCCGAGAGGGATGTCGAAAAAATCGTTACCTGCAGAATAGATAATATGCCTAAAGGTAAATGTAGGTATGGTTTCATGCTTAAAGATGATGGGTGCATAGTCGATGATCTCATAGTTTTTAAGATAGACGATGATGAATTTATGCTCGTTGTAAATGTCGGAACTATCGACAAAGAAAAGGGCGAAGCCTGGATAAAGTCCAAGATATCTAAGAGTACAGAATTTAGCGATAATTCCGGCAAAATAGCTAAAATAGATATTCAGGGTCCACTATCTAAAGAGGTAATGAATGAGGTGGCGCCCCCAGTATTCATGGACAAAATAAAGAAGTATTGTTTTGACTTTATAGATATAGATGGTGTAAGAACTTTAGTAAGCCAGACTGGTTATACCGGAGAGTTGGGTTATGAACTTTTCTTTCCTGTTGAATATGCAGAAAAATTTTGGGATCTATTTATTAAACAAGATAATGTCAAACCCATTGGGTTAGGAGCCAGAGACACTCTGCGCCTCGAAATGGGCTATTGCCTGTATGGTCACGATATAGATGAAAGTCATACGCCTTTTGAGGCAAATATGTCCAGATTCGTTTTTACGGAAAAAGATTTTATAGGAAAAGGAAAGCTTATTGCCAGAGATGCAAATATTCTCCTTACCGGTTTTATATGCGAAGGCAGAAGAAGTGCAAAAGAAGGATACCGAGCTATTATTGATGGCAAAGATGCAGGAGAGGTAACAAGCGGCACATTTTCACCTTGTCTAAAAAAGGGGATAGGTTTATGCTATGTGGAGAAGAGGCTAATAGAAGACGGCAAGATGGTTGTACTTACTGACGGCAAGGTGGAGATAAGGGCAAATCTAAAAGATATACCTTTATACAGAAAATAATATATACCGGCCGGGTTGAAAAGGAGGCAGTAATATGGTACCGCAAGAACTAAAATATACTAAAGAGCATGAATGGGTAAAAGTCGAGGGAGACACTGCAACTATCGGCATTACTGATCACGCTCAAAATGAACTCGGTGATATAACGTTTGTCGAACTTCCTAATACAGGATTGTCAATCAAGAAGGGAGATTCTGCCGCAACAATAGAATCTGTAAAAGCCGCAAGCGATATTTACGCACCTGTGTCCGGAGAAGTTTCAGAAGTTAACGAAGCTTTAAACGATGCTCCAGAAACTATCAATAGCTCTCCCTATGCGGGAGGCTGGATATATAAACTTAAGATTTCTGATCCCAGTGAAGCGAAAGAGCTTTTAAATGCTTCGGGATATGAAGTTCTTCTAAAAGGATAATTTTGGCCTACATACCGAATACAGATAACGATAAAAAAGAAATGCTTAAAGCTATAGGCATTGCCTCTGGTGATATTGAAGAGCTTTTCAAAAATATACCCAAGGCTTTAAGGGCAAAGTCCTTTAACTTACCTAGCGGAAAATCCGAATTCGAAACAGTTGAATACTTTAGACGCTTGGCGGGTAAAAATAAAACCGACCTTGTTACATTTATGGGCGGCGGGTTTTATGATCACTACATACCCGCGGCAGTAGACGCCATTGCCTCCAGGTCTGAGTTTTATACAGCATACACGCCTTACCAGCCCGAGGCGTCACAGGGCACACTCCAGGCTATCTATGAATTTCAGAGCTGTATGTGCAGGCTAACCGGCATGGAAGTCTCAAACGCCTCACTTTATGACGGCGGAACCGCACTTTTTGAGGCTTGCATGATGGCCGTAAGGGCTACCGGAAGGAATAAAATTCTTATTGATGACGGAGTGAACCCCATTTACCGAAGAATGCTTTATTCGTATACTTCAAACCTGTCAATAGAGTTTGTTGAGGTACCAGTTACGGGCGGAAAGATTGATAGAGGACATGTTTTAAAAGAGTTGGATGACCAAACAGCAGTATTCGTCTTTCAGAATCCAAACTTTTTCGGCGCAGTAGACGATTACGCGGATCTAGTAGGGAAGTGTCATGATAAAGGCGCGCTTGCAATCCAAAATGTATATCCTGTTTCGCTGGGACTATTAAAAACTCCGGGAGAGATGGGGGTAGATATAGTTGTTGGAGAAGGTCAGAGTCTGGGCCTGCCTCTTGCTTTTGGAGGGCCCTATTTAGGCTTTATGGGAGTAACTAAAAAGTTCGCCCGAAAAATCCCCGGGAGGATTTCCGGGGCAACCCAAGATCACGAGGGAAGAAAAGGTTTTGTTCTTACTCTCCAGACAAGAGAGCAGCACATAAGAAGAGAGAAGGCTACATCGAATATCTGTTCGAATGAGGCGCTGTGCGCCCTGCGTTCTTTGGTTTACATGTGTCTTTTGGGCAGGGATGGATTAGTAGAGCTCGCTCAAGTTTGTGTTAATAAGGCCGAATACGCCAAGAAAAAACTAAGTAAAATTAATGGCATAGAGATTGATAAAGACCTTCCAACCTTTAATGAGTTTCAAGTTAAGCTTCCCATCAAAGCAACTCTAGTTATAGACAAGATGGTAGAGAAAGGTTTTGAAGCAGGCATTCCTCTGGGAAGATATTATAAGGGTATGGATAATGATATGCTCGTTACCGTTACCGAAAAAAGGACAAAGGAAGAAATAGATTCTTTTGCAGGGGCCCTAGAGGAGGTAGTATGCAGCTAATATTCGAGAAAAGCAAACCGCCTCTAGTGGGAGTAAGGCCGCCCCAAAATGATACGGGAGTAGAGAAGAAACTTGACGCAAAATACCTGAGAAAAGATAAAGCTCTCCTTCCAAGCGTTTCTGAGCCCGATGTAATTAGACACTTCACAAATCTATCCAAGATGAATTTTGGAGTAGACTCGCACTTTTATCCTCTGGGATCGTGCACAATGAAATATAATCCTAAGTTCACTGAAACCATTGCCGGCTTTCATGGGTTTACTTCAGTACACCCCATGCTTCCACAGATCGACAATAAAGGTGCTGAGCTCGCTCAAGGCGCTTTAGAAGTTATTTACGAACTCGAGAAGGCTCTGTGCGAGATAACAGGCATGGATGAGTTTACCACTCAACCGATGGCGGGCGCTCACGGAGAGCTTACAGGCATCATGATAATTGCCGCGTATCACAAACAAAAAGGAAACCGGAAAAAATATATTTTAATACCTGACTCCGGACATGGTACAAATCCGGCTTCAGCAGCTGTGGCCGGTTACGAAGTAAAGTCAGTCCCAACCGATAAAAATGGTGTAATGGACCTCGAAGCCTTTAAAGGGGTATTGACCGGCGAAGTTGCGGCAGTTATGCTTACATGTCCTAATACACTGGGACTTTTTAATCCGCATATAAAAGAGATATGCGACCTAACGCATAAAGCGGGAGGCCTGGTCTATTATGATGGAGCGAACCTGAATGCCATTATGGGTAAGGCTCGTCCCGGAGACCTGGGCTTTGATGTTATTCATCTAAACCTGCATAAGACTTTTGCAACACCGCATGGCGGAGGTGGCCCCGGGGCCGGACCTGTGGGGGTTAGAAGAGATCTTGTAAAATATCTCCCCCTACCGAGAGTTGAGAAAAATGGCGAGAAGTATTCATTAAACTTTAATCTGCCGCACTCTATCGGAGAGATGTCATCTTTTTATGGTAATTTTTTGGTTCTATTAAAAGCCTATGCATATATTGTTTTTCTTGGGAAAGAGGGACTTCTTGAAGCAAGTGAAAATGCAGTTCTAAACGCGAATTATATCAAGGCCAAGCTAAAGGATTATTATGATGTACCTTACGATAATGGCTGTATGCATGAATTTGTACTTTCAGCATCTCGCCAGCTTGAAAAAGGCGTGAGAGCTCTAGACATTGCTAAGGCCTTGATAGATAAAGGAATTCATCCTCCTACAATTTACTTTCCTCTAATAGTCAAAGAAGCTATGATGATAGAGCCGACCGAAACCGAATCCAAAGAAACTTTAGACAAGTTTATTGAGATAATGATAGAACTTGCTCGCCTTGCCGAGACTAATCCCGAGGCCTTTAAAGAATTTCCTAAAACAACTCCAGTGGGCCGCCTTGATGAAGTAAAAGCTGCTAAGGATCTTGATCTTTGCAGTCTTAAATAGTCAAAAGTCAAAGGTCACAAGTCAAAAGGAAACCGTTTTGGCAGATTACTTGGATGTTATGCGAAAAACGGTTTCAATTACTTAAAACAGATGCAGATCATAAAACGCGCCGTAAAATCCCCCGAAGAAAACATATCCTTAGATGAAAGCCTTTTGCTGAAGGCAGAGAATGGAGAAATTGGAGAAACCCTTCGCTTCTGGGAGTCTAGTGAGTATTTTGTCTGTTTGGGTAAGGCAGGCAAAGAAGAAGAGGAATGTTTTACGGAAAGATGTAAGAAAGATGGTATAAAGATATTAAAACGCATTTCTGGCGGAGGTACTGTTCTTCAGGGTCCGGGATGTCTTAACTATTCAGCCGTTATTTCCTACGATAGAGATAAAAGATTTAAAAACATTAATGACACTTACAGGATAATACTTGGGAGCGCGGCAGACTCTTTCAAAGAGAAGGGAAGAGAAGTAGAGTTTCTGCCGGTATGCGACCTTGCTATAGATGGAAAGAAAATATCAGGCAATGCCCAGGCAAGAAAGAAGAAGTACTTTCTCCTGCACGGAACCGTTCTTTATGATTTTGATATAAATAAAATATCAGAGTATCTCAAACACCCGCCAAAAGAGCCGGATTATAGAAAACAAAGGCCCCATTCCGATTTTGTAGCCAATATTCTGTTAAGAGTTGATGAAATAATGGAAACTTACCAAAGCGTGTTCCTTAACAACTAAAAACCATATAAAAAATTTGCCAAAATGGTTTGAAGTTTTAAAGTGAACAATGGACACCTTTCGCTCACTTTGAGTGTATGCTTAGTGACTTTGCGGCCTTGCAGTGTTACGGGTTGAGAAG
>JAQBAV010000082.1:0-6667 GCA_032126595.1 Candidatus Omnitrophota bacterium
TCATAGGCCCACTTTTTTACGGACTTTCTCACGGCTGAAAGGAATATATCACCGGCTTTCTCTATTCCCCTTCCGATGACTATAACTTCCGGGTTGAAAAGATTAATAAGAAAAGCTGTCTTCACTCCTAAATATTCTCCGGCTCTTTCAAGGGCGTCTTTTGCGGCATCATCACCCTTTTCAGCTGCCTCTATTACCATATTAAAATCTATCTTTTCAATATCTCCGCCTGATATTTCGCGGATAATACTACCTGCTTTTGGATTTTCAGAAAGTTGTTTCTTTATGGCCTCAGGCACGCCTAGATCTATTCCTTTTGAACGAAGGCAGCATGAATGATCATAACTTGCCCAGCAGTTCTCGGGGGCCGGGCTAACGCCTTCTTCGGGGGGATTAAGGTTAAGCTCCCCGGCGCTTCTTGATGCCCCATGATATAATTCTCCGCGTATTATAAGTCCGCAGCTTGAGTCAGAACATAGAAAAACCAGATTATCCGCAGCGCTTGTTGCTCCCAGGCCGGACCATCTTTCTCCAAAAGCCGCAAGTGAGGCATCATGCTCAATCAGTGTAGGCATATTAAACTTATCTTCAAGACCCTCGAGTAGCGCGGTGTATGCTACGATCTGTTCGTCCTCAATTGCGTAACGCACCATGCCGCGGTATCTATCCATAACTCCCCATATGCCTACACCGATCCCATGTATGTTGGATTGAGGTATACCGGAGTTACTTATAAGGCTTTCTGTAAGGCTTATAACCTTTTCGGTCAGCTTTTCGAAAGATTCTTTTTCTTTTTGAACTTTTTCCCTGGCTATGACTTTTCCTGTAGCATCAAGCATTACCCCGACAACTGATGCTTCCATAGTAAGATGAGGTGGGCCGAGATCTATGCCTATACTGTATCCGTATTCGGGATTTATTTTAAGAAGTTCGGGGCGTCTTCCTCCGGAAGATATATCAAGCCCTGTCTCAAGGACAAGCTTTTTCTTTACGTAGTTACTGACATAGTTAGAAATGGTAACGATATTAAGGTCAGTCAACTTCGAGATATCCGCACGGGATATCTCTCTGCCGCGGCGGATGGAATCAAGTATGCTGAGGTTTCTGCGCTCTTTCTCAGAAAGCCTATTCTCTGAAATAATAAAATCTCTCATGTCAGGATTTTTACTTTCCTTACCCGGTTATCGTCGAACCGGTTTTCCGTACCACTTCTTTATTATTTCTTCTACGGGCTTATTCTGAGGCGTAAAATTACGGTTATATTCCCCGCCCATGTTTGGGTTGGTCCCCCAATACCACCAGTAAAGACCATAAAACCATTCTTTATCCCAAAAGGTTTCAAGAAGAGCGCTATAATAATCTTCCTGCAGCTTAAGGTTTACTTCTCTCCTTGGAGCATGTTCCCAGGGGCGTATTGCTGCGCCGTCCGCCGAATTACACCCGGCTTCCGGAAAAATAATCGGTTTTCCGATCCTTGTCTGAAAATTCTCAATTTCACCCAGCCATTTTCCCCAAGCTTCTTTTAATTCCTGGTAAGACGGAGCCATTTCTTCAGAAAGAGGAAAATATGCATTTATGCCTACATAATCTAAAAGGTCCCAGAATCTTATATCAAGATATCTGTCCCAATGAGCGGCATATGTAAGGTCTCCTGAATAAACACCTCTCACATTTTTAATAAGTTCACGCCACATATATCCTTTAACGGTAGCTGATGTAGATAGCTCAGTGCCTACACAAAACGCTTCTACATTTTCTTGTTCCGCCAGTTTCGCGTAATACATAATATAGTCCGTATACTTTTTAAACCATGCATCCCAATCAGCCTCTCTTAAACAGCCTATTTCGCCTCTCCAGCTTCCGTCACTCGTATCTATAAGATCAAGATGGGGTTTTAACATTACCTTCATTCCAACTTCATGGGCTCTCTTTATGGCGTGTATAAGGGCTTCGTCGGAAGGCGTGTTCACTTTTTTCTGTATATCCCCTGACCAGCAGTTGGTCTGGTACCATGTAACCAAAATGCTTACATAATTAGCGCCTATCTCTTTTACCTCTGCCAAAGCTTGATCAGACGCCTCGTTTGCATATGAGTCCTTTGACCAGGTACAATATCCCATGCCTTTTTGAAACTCCAGCACGCTCCGCCCTCCGCCGCCGCCGGTTTTCTTTAAAAATTGTGGGCCTACTATGATCACGGCTGCAATAATTACAACTGCTGCAATAGCAATAAATATTCCCTTGCCAGCAGCTTTTTTCTGCGGCTTTGGAGCTGCTTTTGGTGCCTCTTTCGCTTTTGTTTTTGGTTTGTCTTTTGCCATAACTATTCCCCTTCTTGATGATGTTGAATTTTTATGAACTTTCCGTCTGTTAAATTTTTTCAATCTCTAATAGAGTACACATATCTATATTAACAAGATTTAATAAGTTCTAAAAAAACAGTTAAAAAAAGAGCGATAGTAATTATCGCTCTTTTTTTTATCTACCGACTCTTATATTGTCAATGTAAATGGGTCCTGAGTATTTGGGCTTTCTGTTAGACTCAACCCTTATTGCAACTTTTCTTATGTCTTCTGCGAACTTTTCGTCCGGTATGACTCTCTTCCAATCGTAGCTTCCCGGCTCTATGCTTCCTACTATAGTAACCCATTCGCCCGGTAAAAGCGGAGTACTGGAATTCATCTCAACAAACTTCCAGGTTTCACCTACAGTAAGAATAACCTTTCCCTTAAGGCCTAGAGGAGCTCCCTCGGGAAGATATATATCCACCATTATTACGCGATAAGGGCTGAGATCTAGATACTGCTGAATCTCTACTAGACCCGCTGTCCACATTCCGCCTGGAAAATCTGTGTCCATCTTCATACTTTTCATGCCCTTAGAGGCTACGTCCTGGGAAACTTCAAGATTTTTTGCAACGTGGTCAACCTTTCCTTCGGCCCACAGCGGAACTTCCCATGCGCCCAGATCTCTTTCAAAATCATAAAAGGTTCTCTCTTCAGTAATAGGCGCTGAAGATGGTGCAGGCATTGCTGTCTGCTGATCAGCTTGATCTGTCGCAATCGTCGTAGTGGTAGTGGTTGTGGTAACAGCCTCTTCTTTCTTTCCGCAACCGGCAAGAACCAAAAGAACAGCCATTGAACAAACAGCAGCCACCGAAAAAGCATTTGTTTTAAAATGTCTCATTCTATTTTCCTTTCCTTTAAATATAAAAGTGTCGAGCAACGAAACCGGACCCGACACCAATATATTTTTTTATAAAATAAGCCTTTGATAAATACAGGTTTACTTTATAACTCTGACGTTATCGATATAAATTGGACCTGTGTAGGCCGGCTTGTTATTAGATTCGACTCTGATGTCGATCTTTCTAATATCCTGACGAAAAGCATCATCTACTTCTACTCTTCTCCAGTCAATACTTCCTGCCTTAAGATCTGCCGTCATTGTAACCCACTGCCCTGGCTTAAGATTGTAAGATCTTGACATTTCAACCCACTTCCAGCTGTCGCCCACTGTAAGAATCATCTTACCTTTTAGGCCTATCGGTGCGTCTGCAGGAAGATAAACATCACAGGCAAGTGCACTGTAGTCTGTCCAGTCAAAATACTGCATGATCTCAATAATAGCACCTGTCCATCTGCCGCCTGGGAACTCACAGTCAATTTCAAGGCTTGAGTTACCTTCTGATGCGAAATTCTCTGAAGACCTGATGTCTTGTTGTACATGGTCTGGCTTTTCATACGCCCAATCAGGGATTTCAAAACCTTCCGTACCATTCTCAAAACCGAAGAGAACTGTCTCTTCTTGGGCTCCGGCTACCGTTCCTATGAAGAACAGGCCCAGGATTGCCAAGATCGTTAGAACTTTTTTCATTGTAGGACCTCCTTTTGATTACTACACACTATTGTACCTCTTTTAGCCATTTTTTCAAGACTTCTTCTGCTTTTTTTTCATTTAGGGTAAATCCGAGGGGACTCCACCTCTCCTGAGGAAAATACTGCCATACGTAATAGCCCTTAAACCAAGGCTTCTGGCTCATAACAGTAAATAATGCCTCAAAACAGTCCGCTTGCTCCTGTTGGTCCTCTTTTGTGGAGATTGCTACCCATGGCATCCTGTTTGTGCCTTGTGTGGAGGTGTACCCAATCTCAGAAAAAATCACCCCTTTTTCAGTTAAGCCGTTTTCTTCCAGCCACTTAGCGATTTTATCGGCGTATGCGCCCCAGGAATCTATTAATTCTTGCACTGTGGGATCGTCAGAATCAGTAAGAGGAAAATATGCATCTATACCTATAAGGTCTACACTGTTCCAGAAAGGAACTTCCTTATATTCGGTCCAGTTAGCGGCATATAGAATAACTCCACTGTAAATTTCTCTGGTCTTTTGAATCACCTGATTCCATCTGGCTGTCCATGCGCTAAAACTTGTTCCTTCGAGCTCGGTTCCAACAGCAAACATTGCAACCTTGTTCTCTTCTGAAAAGCGAGCATAACGCAAAATAAATTCTTCGTAGCTATCAAACCACTTTTCATTGGCTATGATATTGATTCTGGGTTCATCTGTCCTTGGATCAATATGAGGCTTTATCATAACTCTCAAACCGATCTTATGACATGTCTCAACTGCATGCTTAAGGGCTTCAAGCGTCGGAGTATCTCCACCCGGATGATCATTGGTAAATACTTTTTCTGAATTTATTTCCATCTGGTAGCCCGGAACTATAATAGACACTGAATCATAGCCCATCTGTTTTACTTTTGCCAAAGTAAAATCTGATGCTACCGAACCAAACTCATCATCCATCCATGAGGTGTAACAGATACCGTGCTGAAATGGTTTTTCGCTTAGCGGAACAACGGGTGCTGCCAGTTTATTTAAAAGGGCTTTTAGTTCTTGTTCTTTACCCTCGTCTTCTCCTCTTGTTAAATACTGCTCTTTTGTCATAACTGCATCCGGGTTATTACTTTTTGGCCCAAATATCTCAACTTCCCATATCGATACTCCCCAATTGTCTTCTACTCTTTCTATGGCTACAACCTTAAGATACCGGCATTTAACGGGCGGGAAACTTGCTTCTATGGCTCCCCCTCCGGCTTCGGTCTCGTGGTAAACTTCCATCCAATTCTGTCCGTCTTTAGATGCCATTATTTTGTAATCAGTTGCATACGCTCTTTCCCAGCGAACGATAACATTGCTGACTACTGTTCCCTTTCCAAAATCAAAAGATATCCACTGGTCGCCAGGATTGTAATCGCTTGACCACCTCGTAAGCATATCTCCGTCTACAGGTGCCATTGCGTTAGGCTCCGGGGCCCAGTCCGGTGTCTGATCAAAACTTGATGCTTGGGCACCGACAACATCCAGGTAAACTAGAGCGTCCCCTTGAGTCACTTCCACTGCCTCAAGAACGACCGCTCCGGCTTTTTTAGGCGCACCAGGTGCTTCCTTGCCGCCGCATCCGGTTAAGATCAAAACTGTTGAAACAAATAAAACTAATAAACTAACGATTTTCTTCATTCTTCTCCTTTCTATCCTTTCAAGCCTGTCATGGCTATACCTTTAATAATGTACTTCTGGAACAATAAATAAACAACAAGCATTGGCAGTGTGGCTACTACCGCACCCGCCATTACCATAGCAAAGTTGGCGCCAAAGTGTCCCGTTAGAACAGCAAGTGCAAGTGGTATCGTTCTCATGTGACTGGTATGGATTATAACCAACGGCCATACGAAATTGTTCCACTGCTGCAGAAACGTAAAAATTGCAAGTGTAGCTAAAACCGGTTTAATAAGCGGCAAAATAACATGTAAGTAAATCCTGAATTCACTGCATCCGTCTATTCTCGCTGCATCTATTAAGTCGTCCGGTATACTGTAAATAAATTGCCTGTTAAGAAATATACCAAAGGCGCACCACGCCATTGAAGGTATGATGAGGCCCCTGTATGTATTAAGCCAGCCAAGATTTTTTACTATTACAAACCCGGGAATAATGTTTACCTGCCAGGGTATCATTAAAGACCCCAGGAATATGAAAAAAAGTTGATCTCTGCCCCAGAACTTATGTTTAGCGAATGCGTAACCCGCTAAAGAAGTAGCAAACACATTGAAAAGTGTTATTGATCCCGCCACAAAAAGGCTGTTAAACATGTAGCGAACCATCGGAACTACTCTGAAGAGTTCTCTATATGGTTCAAGTGTAGGATTTTTTACTAGAAAACTTGGTGGAAATGCCTGTATTTCTTCAATGGGCTTAATGGAGGTCACGAACATCCATACGTAAGGTATCGCCATAGTAACGGCTCCTGCAACAAGAAACAAATATATGAAGGTCTTAATCGTAAACAGGTCTTTTCTTATTCCTATTTCTCCAACACCCATTTTTACCTTTTTCCCTTTTTTAAAAAACTATCCACGAACCCTGAACCCTGAACCATGAACCACTAACCCTGAACCACTAACCACGAACTCTGAACCACGAACTCATTAATACTCTACGTTGTTTCTCATGACGCGCTTATTAATCATCGTTAGAACGAATATAAGCAGGAATATGATGTAAGCAAGCGCGGAAGCATACCCCATCTGGAACTTCTGGAAACCTTTATCATAGAGGTAAGCAACTATTGTAAGAGCGCTGTTTAAGACACCGCCTATACCGCCC
>JAQBAV010000083.1:0-4187 GCA_032126595.1 Candidatus Omnitrophota bacterium
AGGGAGAGCTTTTTGGAGGGCATCAAAAAAAGAATTCGTTTAGAAGAAGGAAGGAGCTACGCCGCTCACTTAGGCATAGAAGGTGATTACTATGATCTTGCAATACCCGTTCCCGTTTTACCGGGAAAGAAAGTTGAAGAAAATGGCAGAACGCTTTCTTTTAGTTCTGTTTTTCAGAAACCGACAAAAAGATCCGGCAAGAAGCTCTATAGGATTATTGAAAATAATCCACCCGACGTTATAATGCTGCCGTATCCCAGAGGGTCGTATCATCAGCATCACAGAGACGCGGCAAGACTTATTCTTAGGGCAGTAATAAAATATAACGAAGAAGTAAGAGCTCCGAATAGTTTACCTGACGTACAGCTTTTCTTTTACGCTCCGAATATAGATATCAATGGATTTCTTGCCTACGACATTCATCCTAATGTAGTTACTTTTTTCGATAAAGAACAAGAGGAAGAAAAAATAACCAGGTTCAGAGAAAACTACCCATCTCAGCTTCAAAGACTTTCAGAATACAAAAACCTCATATATAAGCTGGATCAGGAAAATGCCCACAGGCTGAGATCTCATTACCCTGAAGAGGGTGTTCTGCCTAGAGGAAATTTTGCGGAAACACTTTTAAAGTGCACCATGGTTCCCAGTGTACAGAAAACAAAAAAAGACCAGATAAGAAGAGAAAACGCGATCAATAATTCTGTGAACGACCTTATAAAAGCAGCAATGGAATTTGAGTCCGACCCCGCAGATAATACAGGAAACACCGTTAGGGTTAAAAATCACGAAATAAAAATACATGTAGCCGAAAAAAACATCCTTTATGAAACGAAGGACGACATCGCGTTCTTAGAGGCTACCCTTGGCGAAAGGAGTAAGATTTCGGACCTTATGGCAAAAATGAAACTTATATCCATAAATATAGACGCTGCAGAGATCAGGCGCGATCGAACGGAAAGCGAAAAAGCGTTAAAAAGTCTAGCAGCGTCCTTTGTCTTAGATGACGAGAAAGAATTTTTGAAAGTCATAAGAGAGAATAAGCAGCTTTTCAGTCTTGAGATATTTTCTAAAGATGTGATAGATGTTTCTTTATATTCAGGCATCCCGTTTGTTTATTGGACCGATAAGACAGGAAAAGCGCTGGCAAGAAAGAGAAATATAATAGTTTCCGGACATCAGCCAAGTTATTATTTTTATATGGGTATTTATCATAAAATAAAGAAGTCCGATATATTCGTTTTTGAAGATATCTTCCAATTTAAAAGAAAGGACTGGAAGAACCGTCAGAAGTTTAACGGGTTAACAGGAAATAACAAATGGCTTACATTGCCTATCATAAAAGATGATGAAGAGACGGGCGAAGGCACGATAAAAGATAAAAGGATAGATAACTCTCAAAGGTGGGGAATGGAGCATTGGGACAAACTCTTACAGGGATATGGAGCTGAACCATACTTTGATAACTATGCGCCGTTTTTAGCCAGGCTTTACGGTAGGGAGTGGGCACATCTGGGAGGGGTAAACGAAATTATTACAAGATACCTGGCCAAAAAGCTCGGGATTGATGATACATTTTTTATTAGAGCATCCTTAATGGGAGACAACCCGTATAAAAGAGCGGAAGCTCTGGCTGAATTTGCCGAACAGGCTGTTGGAAGAGGTGTAATACAAAACCCGGACAGAAAAGTAATATACCTTTCAGGGTTAGGAGCAAAGGCATATTTGGAAAGGCCTATTGAAAGCGAAGACGGTGAAGAACCGGTAAGAGAATTAGACTTAATTAAGGCCAGAGGAGTAGAAGTTGAATATCAGGACTATAATATGACGCTTGCCGAGGAAAGGTTCGATATTGACCCCTATGCCAGTGCTCTCGAGGTCTTGGCACAGATAGGCCCGCGAGCTAAAGACCTGATGAATGACCTTGTAAGAGGAGACGCCGGAGTTACGGTATTTGATGTAAGCATACATGTTTTTCAGGAGAGCGCGGTAAAGGTTATCGAGAAAGTAAAAAAACTTTATGATAAAAAACCTGAAATAACATACGAAGAATCAAATAGAAAAAAATATTACGTAAAAGTACTGGAGTACATTTATAGACAAATTGAAGACAAATATAAGAGCATGGAAGAAGGGAAGCCTTCGAAAAGAGGCCCCCCAATTATAATAGATGCTGACGAAAAGATGGGCGAAGAAAAAATATCAGAAATTATAAATAAAAACGCATTTTTTGGAAACTACAAAAGCAGGGTGATAATTTATGGGGAACATGCAAAAGAAGTAGAAGGGTTGGTGCGTTCACGCCTCGAAGAAAACCCTGAGCTTAATGAGAGCATAGAAGAAGTGGTCGCGATATATATGGATGAACCTGAGTATAAAGATTGTGTTTACGATCTACCCGATGGAGATGAAATAATTGAACTTAACAAAAAAGACGAAACAGGAATTCCGGAGCTTATATTTAAAGAGAAAGGCGGTTCAGCTAAAGGCGCGGCATTTATCATAATGGCAGCCGGAAGCGGAACCCGGTTAGCGTCCATATTTGATCTATCTAATGAGGAAAAGATAGCCCGCGGTTTGGACGACCTGGACAAAAACGATATTCCGGACTACTCAAAGTCAACCTTTCCAATTACAAAAATCAGACATAAAAGCGCTCTACACCTTATGCTGGAAGCCATTTATTACATAACAGAGGTTGAAGGCACGGAAGTGCCCGTAGTAATTGTGTGCAATGATCAAAACGAAAGGGTTATAAGAAACCTTTTAAGCGATAATGATAATTTCGGCCTTAAAAAAATAATGATCAAGAAGGATTTTTTAGGACCCCCTGTTTTTGATAAGCATGGAAAAGTTTTAAGAGGAGCAAAAAAACCTATCATAACCGGCGGAGGAACCGGAGGAACGTTAAAGGTTTTAGGGGATGGGTCTTCAGAGGCTACTGCATTCAGCGCTGCGGGGTCATCCAGAATAAGCTATTCACCCTTCGAGTGGTTGAAGAGAAACGAGGTTACGGACATATGCTTCTTGCAGTGTGATATGCCGTATACTCCACAGATATTAAGAGCTATGGCGAGCTTGCAAAAAGAAGGGCCCGATCGCGTGGAACTTATGGCTCTGGGCTATGAATATCCCCTGGATAAAGAGGGAGCCGGCAGGCATTCCTATCAGTTAGGCACCATTTTAAAAAGGCGCCTGGAGGGTAAGGCGGGGCGCGAAGAGTTTCAAGTAGTCGAGTATAGGGATAGAAATAGGGCCATATGGGATTTGGTGGATAATCCCGATGTTGCCAATAGAACATTAGCCTATGCAGGGGCCGTTAGAATAGGGCTCGATCATGCTATAGAGTTTGTTGAAGAAGATAAGTTCAAGCCCTATATACATTGGGACAAAAGAGAGCGCAGGCTTGATGGAACTGTTGCTGTCGTCAATAAGATACAGCTTAGTCTTACTGATATATTCCCCAGCGTAGAAAAAGCCGCTATTTTAACGGTTCCTTTTGATCTGGTCGCACCGATAAAAGACCCTGAAAAATTAGCTTTTGTAAGAAATAGAATGGTAGAAAGAGAGAAGGGGCTTTTGAAGGGCTTCGAGTTCGGCGAAATAAGCAGTAACGCCGTTGTAGAGGTAAGCTATTTAAGTAATTTAAAAAGGGAAAATATAGGAGACAATGTAAGGATACTGGACAGCGCGAAGGTTTACTTTGGAGGGTGGGAAGGCCGTGAGTCCCTGATAAAAATAGGAAACAATGTAAGATTTGAAGGAGACGTTACAGTAATCTTTACCGGAGCGAATAACGTAGAAATTAAAGACAACGTTGTTTTCGGGGGAGAAGGAACCATAGTAGTCAGCAATGATAAAGACCTAAGCGACATTGTTATCGCCCCGAAAGGAGATGTTGTAATAGCCAAGAAAAACGAGATGGTTGCGATAACGTCTGACGGAATTTTTGTAACAAATGAAAGCGGTAAAATAAGAAGCAAATTATCAAAGGGTAAAGCGTCTCAGGCCCAGGCAATAAGAAGGGCGACGGGAACAGGACAGATCTATAGAGGAAAAGATAAAAAAGGGGATAAAAAGAAAGGAAGAGATGGTGAAGACGGGACTGGGATGGGCATACAGTTGCCAGCAATTATTCCTTTTTTTGCTTTTGGTCAAGATTTTATGGCAAACACCGGTCAGACAGATAT
>JAQBAV010000084.1:0-6507 GCA_032126595.1 Candidatus Omnitrophota bacterium
GTCCATAGTTCATGGTTCATGGTTCATGGTTCATGGTTCATGGTTCGAAAAAGGTAAGCTATAGGCTTTAAGCTATAAGTTCTTGAAATAGCAAATAACAAAATTTAAATGAAAAAGATGTTGGATAATGAGATTGCTTCCCCCGACAAGTCGGGGTCGCAATGACATAGAGAGAGGGCGGTAATAACCGCGACTTCCGTCATTGCGAGGAGCGGGTAGCGGCCCTTCCGTCATTGCGAGGAGCGGGCAGCGTCCCTTCCGTCATTGCGAGGAGCGAAGCGACGAAGCAATCTCTTACAGCTTAAAGCTTACAGCTTATAGCTGATTTTTGGTGACTTGGCAACCGGTGACAACCTTTGACTTATGACATGCCTGAGCCGAAGTTTCGCGAAGCGAATAGTTCGGGGTGCCTTTGCGACTTTATGCAGTTAGTAGTTAGCAAGAATATAAGATAGGAGAATATATGAAAGCGAAATTTGTTATAGGGATACATTTTCACCAGCCGACAGGTAACTTCGATGATGTTATTGCCGGGGCTTGCGATAAATGCTACGTACCTTTTATAGATACGCTTAAGAAATATCCTAAAATAAAGATGAGTTTTCATTTTACCGGATGCCTTCTCGAATGGATGGATAATAACAGACCCGAGATAATAGAAGATATAAAGGAAATGGTCGCATCCGGTCAGATAGAGATGATCGCCGGAGGGTTTTACGAACCGATACTGCCTTCTATACCCCAAAAAGACAGGATTGGCCAGATAGAGATGCTGAAAAAATACATCAAGACAAAATTTTCGTATCAGGCAAAAGGCGCGTGGATTGCTGAACGCGTATGGGAGCCGGCACTTGCATCAGACTTAAATGAAGCAGGGATAAAATACATAATACTTGATGATACACACTTTATGTATTCGGGAGTTCGAAAAGAAACCACTTATGGATACTATGTTACTGAAGACAACGGCAAGACCGTCGCGGTTTTTCCGTCTGATAAAACTCTAAGATATTATATTCCTTTTAAAATGCCCGAAGAAAGTATGAATTATATGAGAGGAATTTTTGAGTCAGGAAAGGGTGATACTTTCATATATGGAGATGACGGGGAGAAATTCGGGGAGTGGCCCGGCACGCATAAATGGGTGTTTGAAGAAAAATGGCTCGAGAAATTTTTTAACGAAATAATGAAGAATACCGATTGGCTCGAGACTGTAAAATTTTCTGACTGTCTTGAAAAAAATCCCCCTCTGGGGAGAGTGTACTTGCCGACTTCTTCCTATGAAGAAATGCTTGAATGGGCCCTGCCATGGGATATGCAGATGCAGTATGAAGACGCTCATAAAGATATTGAGCACCTGGGAAAAAAAGATTTTTATGGCCCATTTATCAGGGGAAGTTTCTGGAGAACATTCTTCAGTAAGTATCCCGAATCTAACCAAATGAATAAAAAAATGATTTATGTCAGCAATAAACTTACTGATGCCATAACCAAGTTCGGCGCCTCAAGTTCTCTGGAAGAAGCAACAAAAGAGCTTTACATGGGTCAGTGCAATTGTGCCTACTGGCATGGGGTTTTCGGAGGACTCTATCTATTCCACTTAAGAAGGGCCGTATATCATCACCTTATTAAAAGTGAAACTTTAATAGACAATGTAATTTATGGAAAGAAAGATTTCTGCGAAGGTAAGGTTGTTGATTATGATGCTGACGGAATGGATGAAGTAATCCTGGAAAACAAGGAACTCGCTCTTTATATTGACCCTTTTGAGGGGGGAGTGCTGAAAGAGCTGGATTCAAAAAAAGTTTGCCAGAATTTGATAAACAGTTTGAGCCGCAAGAGAGAAGCATATCACAGAAAAATAGAAGAGAAACTAAGGTCCGGACAGGGAGATGAATCCGGAGAATGTAAGACTATTCATGACGGGATACAAAAGGTTGAAAAGGGAGTAGGAGAAAACCTTGTATATGACTGGTATGGCCGCTCGAGTCTTATAGACCACTTTATTGATAAGGGTACGAACATAAACGATTTTTCTAAGTGCGCTTACCGGGAACTCGGAGATTTTGTTAATAATAGTTACAGCCACGATCTTAAAAAAAGTGATTCAGGGATTACTTTAACATTAAAAAGAGAGGGCTTGGTAAAAGGTGTACGCGTGGATCTTACCAAAGAAATATACCTGCCAAAAAAAGGCTCTAAAATAACTATCAAGTACAGATTGGAAAATAAGGGAACAAAAAATCTTAAAATTATGTTCGCCCCGGAATTTAACCTTACGATGCCCGATGCTGATTCTGAAAAATACGAAATTTTTGTAGATGGGAAAAATTTAAAAAAGAGGGTGAGCGATATTTTTGAAATAGAGAAAGTCGGAGACATAGAAGTAAAAGATTCTACTTATTTATCATGGAAGATGGCAATTTCCAGAAAAATTCTACTCTGGGTGTTCCCCGTAAAAACTGTGTCCCAGTCTGAAAGAGCGTACGAACTTAATTATCAAAGTTCAGCTGTCCTGCCGCTATTGGAGCTCGATATGGCCCCAAAGAGGACCGAAGAGATAAAAATAGATATAACTATAACAACATAAAGTGGTTACATCTATCTTATCCTGCACAATTTCAACATATTAAATTATTTTATTTGACAGAAGGCATACCTAACAGGTATAATTCAGTCCGCACCTATATTATATGATAAGATATAGAATTACTAACCTAACCATAAAAGGGGATAGTGCATGGGGAGTTCTGATTTAACGCAGAATGTTGAAAATCGGGAAGTAGTTTCGGAGCGAAGCTATGACCTGCCTTCTTCTTACGATGACAATAAGATAGTATTGATGGTTAGAGACCCTTGGACAATATTTAGTTACTGGGAGACAAGGAAAGACGTAGAAGATAGGTTGAGAAATGAAATAGCTGAACGCGGGCTAGAAGCAGAAAAGAGCGTGCTTCGCATATATGATATGACTATAGATAAAGGCGACCTGGAATCACAGATCGCCTTTATTTTTGAACTTAGAGGCTGGGTAGACAAGTGGTATGTTAATACAGGCGCCGATGGCAGGAAATGGATGGTCGACATTGGAATACTTTGTACAAATGGTGAATTTTTCTGTCTGGCAAGATCTAATGTTGTCGAAACACCGAGATACGGAATGAGCGATATATATGATGAAGAATGGATGTGTCCGGAAGACTTGTATTACAAGATGTTCGCAATTGCCGGAGGCTACGGCGTGGGAACAAGCTCTATGGAAATTAGGGAACTCCTTGAAAGGCATATGAAAGAATGGATTTCTTCAGGTGGAATTAGTTCGTCCATGTTTGGTGGAGCAAGTTCATTCATGGGGAGAAAATAATTATGGCAAAAGGCTACTTATCTATAGCGCTTCATTCCCACCTTCCCTTTATCAGACATCCGGAACACGAAACTTTTCTTGAAGAGAACTGGCTTTTCGAAGCTATCACCGATACCTACATACCGCTTATTAATGTCTTCGATAGACTGGTAAACGATAACGTTGATTTTCGTATAACGATATCGCTTAGTCCCACGCTTATTAGTATGCTTAAGGATGAGCTGTTAATTTCAAGATACTTAAAGCATCTTGAAAAATTGATCACTCTTTCAGCTCTCGAAATAGAACGGACCAAATCCGACAGACGGATTAATGATCTGGCTGTTATGTACCACGATAGATTCAAAGAAACGCGATATGTTTTTTGCGAAAAGTACAACAAGAATCTTATAAAAGCATTCAAGAAATTTTTTGATCTGGGTAAGGTAGAACTTATAACCTGCTGCGGAACACATGGATTCTTGCCGCTCATGGATCTTTATAAGCCAGCTATAAGAGCGCAGGTAAAGGCAGCTGTCGATACATTTAAAGAAAATTTCGGGACCATACCTAAGGGCATATGGCTTCCGGAATGCGGTTATCATCCGGGACATGATAAAATATTAAAAGAATTCGGAATAAGATACTTTTTTGTTGAAACTCACGGAATGCTTTTTGCAACTCCAAGACCAAAATACGGTGTGTATAACCCATGTCTATGTAAATCAGGGACAGCCGTTTTTGCAAGAGATATGGACAGCTCCAAGGCCGTATGGAGTTCTAAGGAAGGATACCCCGGAGACTATAACTATCGCGACTACTACCGTGACATAGGCTTTGATCTGGAGTATGATTATATCCAGCCCTATGTAAATAGCTGCGGAACCAGAGTAAATACCGGTATAAAATACCATAAGATAACCGGGACCACTAACAACAAAGATATTTACAACAGGCAAAACGCGCTGGATACAGCCGCAAGTCACGCGGGAAACTTTATGTTTAACCGTGAAAAGCAGGTTGAACACTTAGCTGGAATGATGGATAGAAAACCCATTATAGTTGCGCCTTATGATACTGAACTTTACGGCCACTGGTGGTATGAAGGCCCGGAATGGTTAGAGTTCTTATTTAGAAAGATACACTTTGACCAGGACACGATAAAAACTATAACCCCCGGTGAGTATTTAGATCTTTATGATACATACCAGGTTGTGACTCCTTCGATGTCGAGTTGGGGATATAAGGGTTATGGAGAAGTCTGGCTCGACGGATGCAATGACTGGATATACAAGCACCTTCATAAGATGGCCGAACTTATGACCAAAGCAGCCAGAGATTACAGGCATCCGGATCCGCCCCAAAAAAGAGTTCTAAACCAGATGGCGAGAGAACTTCTTCTTGCTCAGTCGAGCGACTGGGCTTTTATCATGAAGACAGGGACTTTCGTTGAATATGCAGAGAAACGAACCAGAGAACATGTTGGAAGATTCCTTGCGCTGAATAAACAGCTTCGAAATGACAATGTAGATATGGGCATGCTTTCCGAAGCAGAGAACAAGTATAATCTATTCCACAATATTGATTATAGTGTGTACGCATAAAAAAGATATAATAAGCTTTAAGCTGAACGAGGAGGAAAAGAGGAAATGATAAAGAAACTATTAAAGAACGCTACAAAAACAACTAAAGCTAAGAAAGGTCTTGTATCCATCAAAAAAACAAGCTCTGGAAGTTCTTCAAGAGCAAAAAAGGTTAGCCAGGATGAAATGAATTTCATGATCCAGGAACTCGCCTATAAATATTTTGAAGAGCGCGGCCAGTTTCATGGCGATGACACGAATGACTGGGCTAGAGCCGAAGACGAAATTAGAAAAAAGTATAAAGTCTAGTATTCCGTATTAATGAAAGTGATGTGGGCTGAGGTAAGTTAAGCTTGCCCGGCCCATTATCATAATATCATAAGTACAAAAGGATTATTATCTTATGAATGATGTTTTGTGCGTTATCTTGGGGGGTGGGCAGGGAAAAAGACTTTACCCTCTAACTAAAGAAAGATGTAAACCCGCAGTTCCTTTATTTGGAAAATACAGACTTATAGATATCCCCGTAAGCAATTGCCTCAATTCCGATCTGAACAATATATATATCCTCACTCAGTTTAATTCAGAGTCGCTTAATAGGCACATAAGCCGTACGTATAAAATGGATATGCTCTCCAAAGGGTTCATAGATATTATCGCCGCTAATCAGTCGACAGACAATATGGACTGGTTTCAGGGGACGGCTGACGCGGTAAGGAAGTGCTTAAGGCACTTTAATGATCCCAGATATAAGTATGTCTTGGTTTTAGCAGGAGACCATCTTTATAAGATGAATCTTCGCGAAATGCTAAGGTATCATATAGAAAAAAAGGCGGAGGTAACAGTTGCCTGTAATTATGTCCGCCCGCAAGATACCGCCGGATTTGGCATCATGGGAATAGATTCCGAATCAAGGATCGTAAAGTTTGTTGAAAAACCCAAGAATTTAAATGACATAAAAGATTTAAAGATAAAAGACGAAAAAGAGGATAAATACCCGGGTTCAATGGGTATTTATCTTTTTAATAAGCCCACCCTAATAGAACTACTCACAAAAGATAATAAGGTAGATTTTGGCGGAGAGATCATACCGGACGCTATAAAAGAGAAGGATACCTACGCCTTTATGTTTGATGGCTATTGGCGCGACATAGGTACGATAAAAACATTTTATGAAGAGAGCCTTCGTTTAACAGATTCCTTTCCTCCCTTGGATATGTTTGAGGAAGGGTGGCAAATATTTACCCGTCCGAGATTTTTATGCCCGGCTAAATTTGAGAACGCTATAATTGAGCAAAGCATAATATCGGAAGGCGCTATCATAATGTCAGCGAAAGTAGTGCATTCGATAGTAGGCCTAAGATTCAGGATAGCTTCTGGTTCGTTGATTGAAGACTCGATAGTAATGGGCTGTGACTATTATCAAACCGCAGAAGAGATCGAAAAGGATAAGGCAAACAAAGTGCCTTTGCTTGGTGTTGGTAAAGATTGCGTAATCAAAAAGGCAATAATCGATAAAAATGTCCGTATTGGCGATGATGTAAAGATCATTAACAAAGAAAAGCACGAAAATTTTGACGG
>JAQBAV010000085.1:0-8943 GCA_032126595.1 Candidatus Omnitrophota bacterium
GGGAGGATCCTGCGCCCCGATTTTCATCGGGGCTTGTTTGCTCCCCCTCTCCGCCATTAAAAAGCCTGTAATACGATAGTTCTTTTTAATGGCTCAACAATTGCGAAAAGCACAATTGCTGAATATTTTCTCGTCAGAAAAATCTAAAAAGTGAGTTTTTGTCTTTTTCTTCCTCAAAAACATTTGGAGAGCGGGAGGATCCTGCGCCCCGATTTTCATCGGGGCTTGTTTGTTCCCTCCCTCACCCCGCACAAAACACGCGTGAGGCACAACGATCCTGTGGACGTGCGACTTTTAAACGCTGTTTGTTATACTGTTCCGGATATGGTATATTGAGGTGATAATATTGGTCTTAAAAAAAGAAATGGATGGTAGCCATGACAAAAAAGAAAAGTTCTTCAATAAGGCCTGTAAAGGCGTACAAAAATAGTGAATTTTTAATCAGCCCCGCTGCCAGGCTTATTCGAATTCTCTCGGAGATCGAAGAGCCCAAGGCTCGTTTTCACAAATATCACGTTCATGATACGGTTGTTTTTTTTGGCTCGGCAAGGACGCTTTCCCGTAAAGAAGCCCTATCTAAGTTTAAAAATGTAGAAGCAAAAATGAAGAAAAAAGAAGGGTCTTCAAAAGCTCTCGAGGAAGAGTTTGAACAGGCTGAAAGAGACCTTCGTATGAGTAAGTACTACGAGGATGCAGTAGCTATTTCTAAAAAGCTTACACACTGGTTCAATGAACTTAAGGCTAAGGGGAAGAATTTCATGATCTGTTCCGGAGGAGGGTCAGGGATGATGGAAGCCGCCAACTTAGGAGCCAAAAAAGCGGACGGAAAATCCATAGGGCTGAATATAAGCCTTCCTATGGAACAGTACCCGAATGAACACCAGTCCAAAGAGCTGTCATTCGAGTTTCACTACTTTTTTATAAGGAAGTTCTGGTTTGTGTATCTGGCAAAGGCGCTGATTATTTTCCCGGGAGGCTTCGGGACGATGGATGAACTTTTCGAGATACTTACCCTTATACAAACGCATAAAACCAAAAAGTCTATGCCCGTAGTTGTCTATGGAAGCGAATACTGGAACGAGGTTATAAATTTCCAGGCGCTTTTGAACTGGGGGATGATAGACAAAAAAGACCTGTCACTCTTTAAGATTATCGATGGAGTGGACCCCGCCGTGGAGTATCTGAAAAAAGAATTGTCAAGAATGTATAAACTATAGAAATTTCAAAAATATATTTATGTATAGGGAAGAATATAATAGGTCGATGGATCTATTAAAAACTTTAATTGCCGGTCCCGAGAACAACTCTATAGGTTTTTTCGCGTCGTCCTTCGGGAAGGATAACTATAAGAGGCTCTTTACCAGGGACGCCTTCTGGATCTTCATGGCTAGCATGCTTACGGGAGATGAGGGTCTTCTCGAAGGCTGCAGAGAGAGTATTGCTACACTCGCAAAATATCAAAGAGATGATGGCGCTATTATAAGTAATGTTTCACCTGAAGGAAAAGCAAGCTACGGTATAATAAATCCCAGAATAGATCCAACAACACTTTATATAATCGGTTGTTTGAGGTTTGCCAAGCGCTATCCGGAGGAAAGGATAACGGAAAAACACCTTTCCTCCATATCGAGGGCCCTGAACTACCTGGAGAATACATGGGAAGATAAGGATAGTGAACTTTTGTACATTCCCCGGGCAGGTAACTGGGCCGATGAATATCTTCAGCAAGGACTCGTTCTTTATGATCAGGTTCTCTGGTATCTAGCCACCAGAGAGTATGCCGGTGCTATAAAAGAAGAGGAGCCCGAGAGAAGCGAACATTATAGTTCAAAAGCCGAAAGAATAAAAAACACTATAAAAACCAGATTTTGGGTAAGCAATCTTGAGGGCCGGAAAGAAAATATGCATGAAAGGCTCAAGAAAAAATTTGATTTTTCCAAATGCGGGTATTTTATTCATTTTTACTTCTCTCCGAGTAAAGATAAGGTGTCTTATGAATATCCTTGCGGTATTTTTGATGCTTTTGGAAATATTCTTGCCATGCTTGCGGGGATACCGTCCCCGGAACAACTAGATAAAATGGTGAATTTTATCGACATGATATCGACAAATAAGTATCCGCTAGTGCCTGCGCATTATCCATTTTTTCCGGAAGAAACATTCAGGTCTTATAAACTGCACCAATACCGTTTTAAAGAATTTATCGGACATTTTCACAATGGAGGATTATGGGCGTGGTACACAGGGCCCTATGTAGCGGCGCTTACAAAAAGTGAAAAATCCGAGGCCGCAGAAAGGTTCCTCGGGGGCATTCTCAAAGCGAATAATGAAATAAAGAACGGTATGGATTTCTACGAATATCACACGGGCAAACGTGCCATAGTGTATCTGGAAATAGACAGAGAGAATGGTATGGATCTCTCTGTATCCAGGATGATCGCGGAACTTCCAAAAGCTTCCAGGTCCACGATGCTTATACATTATTCTGATAAGGAAGTTGACGGGGAAAATGATATGGAAATAAGAGGCCTCGGGCTGAAGAAGGAAGACAGGATAAAACTTAGTGCGGTGGGTCCTGATGCGGAAGAGGTGCTGAATAAAATAGCCGATCTCAAATACGAAGGCGCTAGAATCTTTAAGAGGGAAGAAGTGATGCTCAAAGGAAGTAAACCCGGAGGGGCGCCATACCTGGGCGTAAGTGCCGCAGCCTACATAATAGCCTATAACGCTTTTTTTGAAGGGAAGATAATTTTTAACGAATGAGAAAATATTTTTTCAAAAGATTATAAAAAAACACTGGAAAAAATTTATAAAAGGTGTACAATATTTACCGGACACAAAGTTTTTTAGATTTCATTTTACACGGAGATATTCAATAAAACCCGCTAGAAATACCACAAAGCTCATGTCAAGAGACGAAAGCTAACTTTTTTGCGACTAACTATATATTGTGTGTTGCTTGACAAACAATACAACATATGGTATGTTTTTAGTCACCCATAAAAAAGGTAAATCTTAGGTAATTGAAAAAGTTCTCACAAGTTAAGAAAGAAAGGATTTTAAGATGTATGACACGGACATCAAGTTTGTAAGAAAAAGAGACGGTAGGCTTGAGCCATTTGATCCGAAGAAGATCGAAAAAGCCATCCTTTCCGCAGCCAAAGCCGTAGGCGGGGAAGACCCTGAAAGAGCGAGAAATATTACTCGGCAGACGATCACTTTTCTGGAGGTCCTATATAAAGGAGACAGAATACCTACCGTTGAAAACGTCCAGGACCTTGTTGAAAAGGTCTTGATCGAGAACGGGCACGCCAAGACAGCAAAAGCCTACATTCTTTATAGAGAACAGCATTCAAAACTTCGTCAGACCAAGGCTCTTCTTAGTGATGCGGTCAATATGGTAGATTGCTACATACAACAGAAGGACTGGCGCGTAAAAGAGAACGCCAATATGGGATATTCCTTACAAGGGCTTAATAATTACCTTTCAACGGCCGTATCCAATAAGTATTGGTTGGATAGAATATACTCAAAAGAGATTGCAGAGAAGCACAATTCAGGGGACTTACATATACATGATCTGGGGTCTATCAGCGCATATTGCTGCGGATGGGATCTCAAAGACCTGTTAATGCGAGGATTTGGAGGGGCTTACGGTAAGGTAGAATCAAAGCCCCCGAAGCACTTTAGAGTCGCTTTGGGCCAGATGGTCAATTTTGTTTATACTCTTCAAGGAGAAGCCGCCGGGGCACAGGCATTTTCGAATTTTGACACACTGTTAGCTCCATTTATACATTATGACAAACTCGATTACGGTCAAGTTAAGCAGTATATGCAGGAATTTATATTCAATATTAATGTTCCTACAAGAGTGGGCTTCCAGACACCGTTCACTAATATTACAATGGATCTTACGATTCCTAACTCCTTCAAAGATGAAGCGGTTGTTGTAGGGGGCGAATTCAAGGATAAAAAGTATGGCGATTTCCAGCACGAGGCCGATATGATAAATAAGGCATTCTGTGACGTTATGATAGAAGGGGATGCTAAAGCAAGAATATTTTCTTTTCCTATTCCTACATACAATATAACAAAGGATTTCGATTGGGATAACCCCGACCTTAAGGGTCTATGGGATATGACCGCAAAGTACGGCATTCCATATTTTTCAAACTTCATTAATAGCGATATGAGCCCGGACGATGCCCGCAGTATGTGCTGCCGCCTAAGACTTGACAACAGGCAGCTCAAAAAAAGAGGTGGAGGACTCTTTGGAGCCAACCCTCTCACAGGGTCAATAGGGGTTGTTACAATCAATATTCCGCGCCTTGCTTATCTGTCGGAAAGCAAAGAAGGCTTTTACAAAGGACTCGACGAACTTCTTCGCATATCAAGGGAATCTCTTGAAACAAAGAGGAAGGTTCTGGAAGACCTCACAGAGCAGGGCCTTTATCCTTATTCAAAGCACTATCTAGATGGGATCGGTAAAAGATTTGGAAAGTATTGGGCCAACCATTTTTCAACTATCGGATTAGTAGGGGTGAATGAGGGCTGTCTAAATCTTTTTAAAGAGGATATAGGGTCCGAAAAAGGGCAGGAGTTCGCCATGGAGTTACTGAACTACATCAGAGAACGCCTTATGAAATTCCAGGAAGACACAGGACACCTGTATAACCTTGAAGCCACTCCGGCCGAGGGAACGACTTACCGTCTTGCGAGGCTGGACAGGAAACAGTTCCCGGGAATAGTCACCCAGGGAGAAGATGAGCCGTATTACACCAATTCCACCAATTTGCCGGTTGGTTATACAGACGATGCCTTCTGGGCGCTGGACCACCAGGACAAGATGCAGACGCTTTATACCGGAGGAACAGTATTCCATATGTTCCTTGGCGAGAAGATAGACGACTCGGAAGTTTGTAAAAGATTGGTAAGAAAAGTGGCCGAGAATTACCATCTGCCATACTATACAATAACTCCCACATTTACTATATGTTCGGAACATGGGTATATGACGGGCGAACATTTTACATGCCCGCATCACTCAGAAGAAGAAATAAAAACTACGGAGGAGGTTTCAATATGAGTAATAAATGTAAAGTAGAAGTGTTTTCACGAGTAACAGGTTTCTTTAGACCAGTTCAGTCCTGGAACAAGGGAAAAGTGGAAGAGTTCAAACATAGAAAAAGCTATAGCTTGGAAGCAGTAGAAGTGCAGGATGAAAATTGCAGGCATACAAAAGCTATCGCTAATTGATTTCCCGGGATATATAAGTGCGGTAATATTTACGCATGGTTGTAATTTTAAGTGCGGATATTGCCAAAACCCGGATCTGGTAACACCGGATCCGGGTTTTGTTTCTCAAGAAGAGGAAATCTTTAACTATCTCGCCCTACGGAAAAACGCAATAGAAGGGGTTGTTATATCCGGAGGCGAGCCCACCATTTATAAAGACCTCCCAGAGCTTATTAAGCGCATAAAGGACCAAGGTTTTAAAGTAAAGCTTGATACTAATGGGGCCGACCCCGAAGGCCTTAAAGGGCTTTTAGACTCAAAGCTGTTGGACTATGTCGCAATGGACATTAAGACCTCTTTTAGCAGGTATGACGAAGTAACATACATGAAAGGCGCGGCGGAACTAGTCCAGAAAAGCATTAAGCATATCATGTCTTCAAAGGTGCCTTATGAGTTTCGAACAACATGCGTGCCGGGAGTTATTGATGAGGAAGACATAAAAGCTATCGGCGAGTCCGTAAAAGGAGCAAAAAAATATTGCCTACAGCAATTCCGTCCGGAGGTCACACTCGATGAAAGGTTTGAAAAGCTTAAACCCTTCGGTAAGGAAACTCTTGAAAAATTCAAAACTATTTTAGAAAAGGCCGTCCAAGAAGTTGAACTAAGAGGAGTCTGAACGTTTCCCGCCTTTCCTCACCGATAATTGTACTTGTGTCTTTACAGCATGCCTGCCCCGAAGTTTCGCGAAGCGAATGGTTCGGAGTGACCTTGCAGCTTTAATTATTTGATAAATGAGGGCAATACGTATACAATAGAAATATGAAAAAGCTTAAATTTAGAACCAGGATAGCTCTTATCTTCTTTGTAAGCTACACCGTCCTTTCACTTTCCTTAATAAGCCTATTTTATTTTAAAGCTGTGGTTATGCAAAAAGAACAGCTTAGGCAGCGGCTTATGCAGGTCTCGTCTCTTGGAACCAATCTGATCCCCGCTAATATAGTCGAAACGCTCGTTCCTTCCAGGGCAAGCATGCGGACTAAGGGATATCAAGACCTTGTGGCAGTATTAAATAAAATTAGAGAAGTGAGCCCCAATATTTCTGATGCCTATATTTTAGTAGATACTACTACGCCCGGAGTAATGAAGTTTCTGGCGAATGGAGACCCGGAGGAAATCGTTGATTGTGGGGAGAAGTTTAATATAGTACCCTATCCGGAATTAGCCAAAGCTGTAAACGGCCCAACTGCAGATCAGCATATCAGTAAGGATAGATGGGGATCATGGCTTTCAGGATATGCTCCCATAAAAAATAATGAAAACACGGTGACCGGCATTTTAGGTATAGATGTTGCAGCGGACACAATTTATGAAATGCGGGGCTTGATTAAAACGACTGCGATCTATGTCTTTATTATTGGGGTTATTATTTCATTGGGGGCAGGGACTCTAACATCGTCCTGGCTCACAAAACCCATAAATATTCTCATCAAAGGAATGCAGAGAGTGCGTTCAGGAGATCTCGACCACAAGATAGAAGTAGATAGTTCTGACGAGCTAGGAGAGCTGGGCAAAAATTTTAACTATATGTCCAGTGAGCTAAAAAAATATATAGAGAACCTGACAGAAACAACAAAAGAGAAAGAAAGACTTAACAGGGAACTTGAGATAGCCGCAGAGGTCCAGCAGGCTATGCTTCCGCACTATAAAATAGATGTAGAGGGGATAGACCTTGCCGGCCTTATGTTGCCCGCAAAACAAGTAGGCGGGGATTACTTTGATTACATGAATACCGATGGAGAAAATGTAGGGTTTGTTATAGCTGACGCTACAGGAAAGGGGCTTCCTAGTTCAATATTCATGACAAACTCAAGAAGCATTTTTAAGGTTATGACAACAGAGGAAGATGAACCCTCTAAAGTTATACAAAGAACTAACGATCTAGTTGTAATGGATATGGACCCTTTGTCAGCAATGTTCGCAACAATGTTTTATGGTATTTATAATAAAAATTCTAAAACTTTTACATATACAAATGCGGGACACAACCCGCCTATTCTGATAGATTCCCAAAGCAATAAGACTAAACTGTTAAATGTTCATGGATGCCCGGTTGGAATTATAGCAGACCAGGTTTATTCCGAAGATAAAGTCCAGCTTAAAAAAGGGGACACAATTGTTCTTTATACCGATGGGGTTGTTGAAGCGATGAATAGCGAAAACGATATGTTTGGTGTGCAGCGCCTAATGAAGCTTGTTCTAGAAAACAAAGATTCTTCCGCTCAAGGCATGGTTGATATTATCAGAGACAGCGTTTTTGAGTTCAGTAAAAATAGAGCACAGTTCGATGACATAACCCTCCTTGTTTTTCAGGCAACATGATTTTAACGATGCTATTTCACGAAAGCATTGCACGGTAATGGGCGCAGCAAGGGCACCCTCGGAAACCCCTATATTTTCTACTGGATATTGACAACCAAAAAAAATAATGTATAATATACCTTAATGTAGCCGTTCATTTGAAACTTTAAAAGGAGGTGTTTAATGAACAAGGCAGAATTTATCGAATCAGTTGCAAAGGTTGGCAGTTATCCAACAAAAGCGGAAGCTGCAAGAGCATATGAAGCTGTTGTAAGCGCACTTGCTGGTCGTCTTTCAAAAGGAACTTCAAAAGACAGAGTTATTCGTCTTCCAGAACTTGGAACTTTCCAGATGAAAATCAGAAAAGCAAGAACAGGTAGAAACCCTCAGACAGGCAAAGCAATAAAAATACCTGCAAAGAAGGTTGTATCTTTCAGAAACGGAAAGAACCTAAAGGGAAGCCTTTAAGCTTTACCGAAATAATATCAATAACCCCCGTCTTTTTAGACGGGGGTTGTTTTTTTTAGGGCCTAGTGTTAGAATTTAGGGAGTTTTAAGTTAATCGAACGGCCCAAATACAAGATATAAGTTCTATTGGAGGATATAATGCTTACAGTTGGTCAAATAGCGCAATTTATAAACGGTAAAGTTATAGGGAATGGTGATATTCAGATTAATGGTCTGACCGGACCGAGTTTGGCCGGAGAGGGAGATCTTACGTTCGCTATGGATGAAGAGACATACAAGACCGCCGAGAAAAGCGGCGCGGTAGCAATTCTTACTAATATAGATGTAAAAGATCCTTCCAAGACACTTCTTTATGTCGAAAATATAAAAGAGGCGGTCACTATTCTTTATAATGCTCAAATGGAGATGGCCCCGCCGGCAAAAGGCGAGATCCATCCGAGGGCGGTGGTCTCTGGTAGTGCTGTTTTAGGAGAGAACGTATCTATAGGAGCCAATACAGTTATTGGAGATAACGTTAGAATAGGAGACTTCTCCAAAGTTTTTCCCAATGTTACGATTTACGACAATACGATAATAGGCAGTAAAGTAATTATCCACTCAGGGTGTGTTATAGGCGCAGACGGTTTCGGCTATATACCCAAGGATGGTAAAATATATAAAGTTCCTCAACTAGGAAGAGTTGTTATTAAAGACAATGTAGAGATTGGATCAAATACTTCTGTAGATAGAGGAACTTTTACCGATACAGTAATAGGCGAAAACACAAAAATAGATAATTTGTGTCAAATATCTCATAACGTAAAAATAGGAAAAAATGTTTTTATAGCTGCCTTAAGCGGTATAGCCGGAAGCACCACCGTGGGTGACGGAACCATGATGGGG
>JAQBAV010000086.1:0-11020 GCA_032126595.1 Candidatus Omnitrophota bacterium
CCCAGCACTTATTTTAATGCAAATAAGTGCTGGGTTAAGTTCGCCCTTACAACTTATCTCGCTTCGCTCCATAAATTGTGGTCTCACTTAATAAATCAGGTCTACGTTCTCTTGTGCGTTCTATGGCTTCAGCCATACGCCAAGCATTGATTTTTTTTGGGTCTCCCGATAATAAAACCTCGGGGACCTTTTTGCCTTTATATTCAGATGGTCTCGTATATTGTGGATATTCAAGTATTCCATTTTCAAAAGATTCTTCTTCCAGGCACTGCTCGTCTCCCAAAACGCCCGGTATAAGCCTTACAATAGCATCACTTATCACCATGGCAGGAAGCTCTCCGCAGGTAAGTATATAATCTCCAATGGAAAGCTCCATATCTACAAAGTCTCTTATTCGCTCATCGAATCCTTCATAGTGTCCACAAACAAATATGATATGTTCTTCTTTTGAAAGCTCTCTTGCCAAAGGCTGGCTAAAAGTCTCCCCCTGTGGGGTAAGCAATATTACTTTAGATTTTATATTCTCTCCAACCGAAGACTTTAATTCCGCTATGCCTCTATCGACAGGCTCTACCTTCATAACCATGCCTGGCCCGCCGCCGAAAGGTTTGTCATCAGCAGTGCGATGATTATCGTTTGTCCAGGTCCTTATGCTATGTATATTGATCCGGGCAAGACCTTTCCTCTGCGCAATCTTGAGCATTGACTCATCGATTGGCCCCTTAAACATCTCGGGAAAAAGTGTAAGAATATCTATCCTCATAATTAGTTCGTAGTTATCAGTTCGCAGTTCGTAGTTTTTCTTCCAGCTCCGAACTACTAACTCCCAACTATTTTATTCCCTGTTTCTTCAAGATACTTTTAACTGTATCTGAAGGTGTGGCGCCGGTCTTTAGCCAATACTCGATGCGCTCTTTGTTTATCTTGACGTTTTCCCCGTCTTTTTTCGGATCATAGTTACCCAGCTCTTCAACGCTTTTACCGTCGCGTTTTTCGGATTTCGTTGCAGCAACTATGCGGAAAAAAGGCTTTTTCTTTGTTCCGAATTTCTTTAACCTTAAAACAACTGACATTAGTTCTCTCCTTCTTCTTATTCTTTTACTCTCTTTACCTTAGCTCCAACAGCTGAGAGCTTATTTTCTATATGTTCATATCCTCTATCCAAGTGATAAATCCTGGATATTTCTGTAGTTCCTTCTGCTACCAGCCCCGCAAGAACTAAAGCTGCAGAAGCCCTGAGGTCCGACGCCATAACCGGAGCCCCGCTTAACCTTTTAACACCCTTTATGATTGAAGTAGAGCCTTCCAGGATAATGTTGGCTCCCATTCTGTTCAGTTCACTTATGTGTATAAATCTTTCAGGGTATATCTTTTCAGTTATAACGCTTATTCCATCACTTATTGTCGTCAAACTCATTGCCTGGGCCTGCAAATCCGTAGGAAATCCCGGATACGTTAGCGTTGTTATATCTGTCGCATGTATCTTTCTTCCGGCACGACTTACTTCTATCCCGCCATCAGATTCAACTATCAAGGCTCCACATTCTTTAAGCTTGTCTACAAGGGCTAAATTATGTTCAATCTTCGCATCCTCAAGAAAAAGCTTACCGTCTGTGATTAACGCGGCTATCATATATGTACCGGCTTCTATCCTGTCAGAGATAATTCTATGCTGAGCTCCCTCTAGTCGTTCTACGCCTTGTATTACTACTGTCGGAGTTCCTGCCCCCTTTATGTTAGCTCCCATCTTTTTGAGGAAAAGAGCAAGATCTCCAACTTCAGGTTCGCATGCAGCATCCTCTATAGTAGTTTCACCTTCAGCTAAAACCGCAGCCATCATAGTGTTTGCTGTTGCTAGAACGCTGGACCCGAAATGACCGCCAAGATATATTCTGCAACCGGTTAGCTTTTTAGCTTTTGCAACAAGATAACCACCTTGTATTTTTATATCTGCGCCAAGAGCGCGTAAACCTTTTAAGTGAAGGTCTATCGGCCTTGGACCTATAACACATCCTCCGGGAAATGAAACCTTCGCCCTCCCATATCTTGCCAAAAGCGGACCTAATACTACAATCGAAGCCCGCATAGTGCTTACAAGATCGTAGCTTGCTTCGGGCGTACTGATGTCTCCGCTTAAGACCCTTATTTGTGCGCCGTTCTTATCAATGCTTCTACCCATCTCCCTAAGTATTTCAAGCATTATTGAAACATCTTTAAGATCAGGTACATTTGTGATCTCGCACTCGCCGCTAGTAAGAATAGTGGCAGCTAAAATTGGAAGACAGGCATTTTTCGCTCCGCTTATACGGACCTTTCCTTCAAGTTTTCTTCCGCCTTCAACAATCAATTTATCCATGCTTCCATCCTACAACAACGCGTTCAATCCCGTTAAAATCTTTAAAAGAGCTTAAAAATGTAAATCCATTTTTGGCTAATACGTTCCTAACTTTTTCTGCCTGGTCATAACCTATCTCTAGGGCGACAAACCCGCCCTTCTTGATAAGTCTTCCGCTTTCCTCTGCCAGGGTTCTTAAACATCCAAAGCCATCTTCTCCGGCAATGAGCGCATCTTTAGGCTCAGACTTTACCCAAACGTCCAGCTTATCGTAATCTTTACGTGACACATAAGGCGGATTTGAAACTACCGCATCAAACGACTCATCGTACGATGAGTCAAACGCTTTGAACATATCAGATTCTTTTAATTCAATACGGTCCGATATGCCGTAGTGATCGAAATTTTCTCTTGCAACACACAAAGCGTCAGTTGAAATATCTGTCGCTGTCAGAGAACAATCATCCATTAGCCTGGTAAGTCCCAGACTTATAGCACCGCTTCCAGTTCCTACTTCAAGTATCTTTGCCCTGGTAAATCTTTCCTTACGGCAAAGGTCGGCAGCCACAGTAACAAGTAGCTCCGTTTCTGGCCTGGGTATGAGCACTCTGGGATCAACCTTAACATCCATCCCTAAGAAAACAGCTCTACTTTCAGAATACTGAACCGGTCCTATCTCTAAATCCCTCACCCAGTTCATCGCATCCCCCCCTGAAGTTTAAGATTCCTATCTTCTTCCAGGAGAGCGCCGACAATCCCTTCGATTTCACCCTCTAATATATTCGCAAGATTATATATAGACAGGTTTATCCTGTGATCTGTAACCCTATTCTCCGGAAAATTATAAGTTCGTATCTTTTCCGACCTATCCCCGGATCCGATCTGTTTTTTTCTCTGCTCGGATATCGTTCTTCGATATTCCTCTTCTTTTGCCTCAAGAATACGCGCCTTTAAAACCCTCATGGCTTTGGCCTTATTTTTATGCTGGCTTCTCTCGTCCTGACAAGAAACAACGACACCCGTGGGCATATGCGTTATCCTCACGGCTGAATCGGTAACATTTACATGCTGTCCGCCAGCACCACTAGATCGGTATACATCTATACGCAAGTCCTGCGGGTTTATTTCAATTTCTACATCTTCCGGTTCAGGCAGAACCGCAACGGTTGCTGCGGATGTATGTACTCTTCCGCTGGCTTCTGTCTCGGGCACTCTTTGAACTCTATGTGTGCCCATCTCAAATCTTAAAAACTTAAATACATTCTTTCCTTCGACTGAAAAAATAATTTCTTTTATGCCGCCCATCCCTGATTCGCTTGAACTTATAACGGATATCTTCCATCCTTGCTTAGCGGCATATTTTGTATACATTTTATAAAGATCAGCGGCAAAAAGGCCTGCTTCAGCTCCCCCGGTACCGGCGCGCACTTCCATCAGAATATTTTTATTATAATTACCGGAGTCGCCTTGAAGGATAAAATCTTCAAGCTCTCTCTTTTTCTTCTCAAGCTCTTCTTCTATGCCTTCAAGCTCACTCTTTGCCAAAAGAGCATATTCGCTTGATTCGCCTTCCTCTACGATCATATTTTCAAGAGAAGACTTCTCTTCCGCCAGGGCGAGATATTTATTGTAAACCTCAACAAGTCCTTTAAGGTTTGCATATTCTCTTGCTTTTGTTTTAAATAGTTCCCTATTCGACAAAAGCTCCGGAGATGAAAGTTCTTTTTCGAGCTCCTTATACAGCTCCTTTTTTTTCTTGAGTTCCTCAAACATGTGATAAAAAGAGCTTAGCTGTCTTTCTTTTTATTGCCATAACGCTTTTTGAACTTGTCAACCATGCCTTCGGAGTCCACTAGCTTCTGCTTACCGGTATAAAAAGGGTGGCAATTTGAACATATTTCGACATGAACGCCCTCTTTTGACATTTTGGTATGCAAAACATTCCCACAAGCACACACGATCTGCGTTTCCTTAAGCTCAGGATGTATACCTTTCTTCACTTCTAACCTCCTATATAACTATGTTTATTATTAATACTTATGTGTAAGAATAGATATTGTACAGAAAATTCGACAAATATCAAGCATAAAAAGTTTTAAAGTTGTAAAATCGCAAAATCACAGGTAATCGTATAAATAATTACCTAAAATAAAGGACTTAAGACAATTTTATACGTGGCTTAATTTTTGTAAAAATTCTGCGTTTGTCTTGGTCTTTTTCATCCTATCTATCAATAACTGCATGGCTTCGGCAGAATCGAGATCGCTGAGAGCTTTTCTCATGAGCCATATCTTTTGAAGCTCATCTTCTTTTATTAAAAGATCTTCTCTGCGTGTAGCAGTACGCTTGATATCGATAGCCGGGAATATCCTTTTCTGGAAAAGATTCCTGTCAAGCTGCACTTCCATGTTGCCGGTACCTTTAAATTCCTCGAATATAACTTCATCCATACGGCTGCCTGTGTCAATAAGAGCGGTTGCAATAATTGTCAAACTTCCACCCTCTTCAAGATTTCTCGCGGCTCCTAAAAATCTTTTGGGCCTATGAAGCGCATTTGCGTCTACACCACCGGTCAGTATCTTACCAGAATGTGGCGCCGCAGTGTTATAGGCTCTTGCAAGGCGCGTAATAGAATCGAGTAGTATTACAACATCGTATTTATGCTCAACGAGTCTTTTGGCTTTATGAAGAACCATTTCGGTGACCAGAATATGCCTCTCCGCCTGCTCATCAAATGTTGAACTTACCACTTCAGCATCAACTGATCTCTGCATATCAGTAACTTCTTCTGGTCTTTCATCGATAAGAAGTATTATAAGTTTGCTTTCCGGATATCCCCGTCTTATGCTGTTAGCAAGCTTTTGCAGAAAAACTGTTTTTCCGCTATAAGGAGGCGCAACTATCATACCTCTCTGCCCCTTCCCGATCGGGGCTAACATATCCATGATCCTCATAGATATATCGTCAGGGTCGGTATCAAGGTTAAAACGTTCGTTTGGATATAACGGTGTGAGATTTTCAAAAAGTATTTTATTCTTCGTAACTTCAGGATTTTCAAAATTCACAGCTTCAACCTTTAAGAGCGCAAAATACCTCTCTCCCTCTTTCGGGGGTCTTATCTGTCCGCTAACGGTATCTCCCGTCTGTAGACTGAAACGGCGGATCTGAGAAGGTGAAACATAAATATCGTCCGGACATGGAAGATAGTTGTAATCCGGGCTTCTTAAAAAACCAAAGCCGTCATCCAAAACCTCCAAAGTGCCTTCTCCATAAGCAAATCCACTCTTCTCAACTTTAGCCTGAAGAACTTTAAAGATCAGATCGTGCTTTTTCAAACCGCTTACGCCGCTAATCCCCAACCCTTTTGCGAGCTCTGACAGCTCCGCGATCTTCATGTTCTTAAGCTGAACAATATCAAGCTCTTTTCTCTCCGTTATATTTTTTGCCATACCTCTTCTACTCCTTCTTTTGTCTTATCTGTACTTCCATTATTATCTATTACAAAATCCGCAAGCCTAACTTTTTCCTCAAGGGACATTTGTTTCTCTATGATAATCTCCGCCTCTTCTCGGCTCATACCGCGGCTGGCCACTCTTTCCAACTGAGTTTTTTTATCAGCTGTTACCACAACCACTGTATCAACAAATTTATCAAGACCTGTTTCCATTAAAAGCGGCGCATCGATCACCACTATCTTGTCTCCGGCAGATTGTGCATCATCTTTTATTTTTTTAATAATAGCCGGATGCATAATATCGGATAGTTTGCCTAGCTTATCCTTATTCAAAAAAACTTTTTCAGCGAGTTTTCTGCGGTCTATTGCGCTGCCAGTTAATATACTTTCGCCAAAAACGGCTATAATCTGTTCCCTGGTATCTCCATCTTCAGCCAAAAGTTCGTGCGCAATTTTATCCGCATCAATCCTCACAGCGCCTTTCTTCTCAAACATCGCCGCGACAGTGGTTTTGCCGGTACCTAGAGCGCCCGTGATCCCGATTATCTTTCCTTTTTTCATGCCGTGCCTACTTATAATTTAATAGTGAAACTAAAAACTCATCTCCGCATTATGATAGTTTCGTCACAAGGTGTCAGGGAATGTGTTCCGAGCGAGTTCCGCAGCCCCGCGACCCCGTTTCACGGGTTGCCCGTCGGGGTGAGGACTGTCTTAGCAGGGAAGGCATTATCTGTAATGTATCCCATTTCACCCCTTATCACCTAAAGCTCAACTTCCTCCATATCCATCCAATTTGGACCTGCCTCAACATTAACTTTTAGAGGAACCTTCAGTTCAATAATATTTTCCATAATCTCTTTAACTTTTCTTGCTATTCTTTTCAAATCCTTTTCAGGAACTAAAAATACAAGTTCATCATGGACCTGGATTATCATCTTGCCGCCCATCTTCAAAACTTCATCATGACAACCTATCATCGCAAGTTTTATTAGGTCTGCAGCTGAACCCTGAACGGGCGTATTAACTGCGACCCTTTCGGCAAAACCTCTAGTCTGCTCGCTCTTCCCCTTTATTTCAGGGATATAGCGTCTTCTGTTGAGAAGCGTTGTAACGTAGCCCTTCTTGCGCGCCGATTCTATTGTCTCATCTATAAACTTTTTTACTCCCGAATATCTATTAAAATATGCATCTATGAATTGTTGCGCTTCACCCACGCCGATATTTAAATCCTTAGCAAGACCAAATGAACTCATACCATATGTTATCCCAAAATTAACGGTTTTAGCGGATGACCTCATTTTATCTGTAACTTTATCCAGGGCTTCATCAAATATTAATGAAGCAGTATATTTATGTATATCCTCCCCTTTTTTAAAAGCATCAATAAGTTTTTTATCTCCAGATAGATGCGCAAGTATTCTGAGTTCTACCTGAGAATAATCTACCGCCAAAAGAAGCATGTCTTTTTCTTTGGGGATAAAAACTTTACGGATCTTTCTTCCCATCTCTGTCTTTATGGGGATATTCTGCAAGTTTGGCTCACTTGAAGAAAGTCTTCCAGTAGCCGTAACAGCCTGATTAAACTTAGCGTGAATCTTATGTTCTTTATTATCGGCTAGCCCAAGAATCGAATCATAATACCCGCTTTTAAGCTTGCTCATTGACCTATATTCAAGAAGGATCTTAGGAAGCTCATGGCTACTAGCAAGTTTTGTAAGAACCGACTCATCGGTTGAGGCTCCCGTTTTAGTCTTTTTTGAAGCGGAAAGACCCAGCTTTTCAAAGAGTATTACCTGAAGCTGTTTGGGGGAATTAATGTTAAATTCTTCTCCGGCAAGCTCATAGATCTTGCTTGTCGCCTCGTCCAGCTTTTTCTCCATCTCACTTGATAATCTTTTCAGGGTCTTCAGATCAATTCCTACCCCTTCATACTCCATATCAGCAAGAATATTCACTAAAGGCATTTCTACTTTTTCAAAAAGCTCGGTTAAGTGTTTTTTCTTAAGCTGGGGTTCCAGCTCTTTATATAATTTGAATATCGCATTGCACTTCTGGCAAGAATCCTTCTGGGCCAATTCACCCGAAAAGTCAAGCGTTGCCTGCGCCCCAGAGCCACTCGCAGCTTTTGAGGCCATGTTAAGCCCGAGGTGTCTTATTGCTATTCCTTCAAGATCGTATTTTGGCCTTGAAGGATCTAAAAGATAATCGGCTATCATCACATCAAATTCTATACCCTTAAGATCTATCCCCGAATTTTTTAGAATAATAATATCGCGCTTCAGGTCATAGCCTATCTTTTTAATTTTCTCATCTTCAAGAATATCTTTTATAAACTCGCTGCCCAAGCTCACGTAGTGAACTTCGTTTTCTTTTAGGGAGAACGCTATTCCGTCAGTCTGGTCTTCTGCCGATATTGCCAGAGATATTGCCGTAAGCTTTGTGCTCTTGACCTCCTCGGATAAAACTTTGAGTTCTTTCTCACCGGAGACAATCTTAAGCTCACTTTTCTCCTCCATCTGCGGCATTATCTGGCGTAAAAGTTTTTCGAACTCAAGCTCTTTATAGAGCCTGGTAAGCTCCTCTATGTCCGGGTCTCCTATTCTTGTATCCTCAATATCCAGTTCCAAAGGCACTTCCTTGTCCAGTATCACCAGTTCTCTTGCCTGTCTTGCGTCCTTTTCTCCCTCGACAAGCTTCTCTTTTAGTGAAGCCGACGAGACCTTATCGATATTTTTGTAGATCCCTTCAAGCTCGCCATATTCACTTACAAGCTTGCTTGCTGTTACCAAACCCACCCCGGTAACGCCCTTAATATTATCGCTTGAGTCTCCCATAAGAGCCATAAGCTCTATCATCTTATCGGGAGTAACACCATACTTTTCCAGGACCTCCTTGGGAGTGTACATCTTATCTTCTTTGGGATTTGGCGAAAGGACTTTTATATTTTCATTAACCAGTTGAAGAGCGTCTTTATCGTTAGTAATTATCGTAACATTCCATCCTTTTTCCTCAGCGCGATGAGCAAGTGTTGCAATAATATCGTCAGCCTCATATCCTTGAAGCTCATAACGCGGTATACTGCTCCCATCAATAACTTCTTTTATCTTTGATATCTGCGGGCTTAGGTCATCAGGCATGGGTTTACGATGTATCTTGTATTCCTTGCACTTTTCATGCCTTTTTGTAGGACCCTTAAGGTCAAAGACTATAACCATCCTCTCGGGTGCATAATCATTCATAAATTTACGCAGCATATTAATAACCCCGTAAACTGCGTTTGTAGGAACCCCTTTTGAAGTCGAGAGCTCTCTTATCGCATAAAAAGCTCGATAACACAATGAGGTACCATCTACAAGGTAGATATTTTCGTTATTTTTGCCCATACTGGTTGAAGGTGATTTTAGGTGGAAACTCCAAGGATTTTAGGTATGATTATTTATATAAATTGGCTTTGTTAATAGTTTTGGTAGATAATTTTCAAGAAACTTTACTAGGATTATTAAATTTTGGTGAGTTGTCGCTTAATCATCTTGATTATAGTAGTATTTATGTTTTTGTCAAGAAGATCTTTATTTTTCTTTGAGTTTTTCAAGATTTTTTCTGAACAAATTGACTAATTCAGGAAGTTTGTTGTTGTTAAAATCGCCATTCCTTAGAATGCCCTCCATTTTTCCGGTTTCACTTTCAAGCTCTTCTATTACTTCGTGTCTGTCAGTCTGGTCTTTTTTTAGCTTTGAAACCAGGTTATTGATCTCATCCGCGACATCCTTAAGCTCGTCTTTTTCCCTCAACTTAAGACGTTTGTCATATTTCCCCTGGGCTAGATCCCTAAGATAATTTTGTATGCTATATATAGGTCCGGCTATACGGTTAGAAAGTACAAGCCCTATAAGTATGACCAGGGGGCTGATAAACGCCAATCTCACTAAGAGTGCAAGGTTGACCCTATTAACTATTGTTAAGAGGTCCCCTTGCGGGTAAACCTTGGCTAATTGCTCGCCAAACATAACCCATGCCGTAAAATAGACTATGTATCCGGAAAGGATGGCTATAACAAACATAAAAACCAGAATAAGAAAGATATACCGTATCTGAAAGCCTCTTATAATAAAAAGTTTAGTTCTTGCCTTTTTATTGGTCATAGATTCCTCCCCTTGCTCCAAATACAAACGTTTCTTCTAATGGTTATATCTATAACCTTATCCTGATTGTTCTTAATTATTTTTACAACATCTTTAAGAGGCATATAGCGTGTGCTCTCTCCCTTTATTGAGGCAAGCAGGTCGCCATCTTTTATCCCCACAGAGCTAAATGGACCGGTCTTGGACGCCCTATTAATTGTAAGCCCTTTTTTATTCAGAGTTAGACTGGCGCCGATTATGCTTCTATAACTTTTGAAAATAGTGCGGGGTAATATCCCGTCAAACGATGAAAGCTTGGGAAAAACCTGCCTCTCAATAACCATTTTAGTTTCACTCGGAGAAAGCATCATCTCAGCCACTTCATCGGCATCCATATATTTTGTATTTTCTCCCCAGACGGATATTATTTTGTCTCCTGGTCTTAGAATGTCTTTGGTGTTGGATCCATTGCCCTTAAGAACCTTCTCAACTGTAATGTATTCGCCGTCGGACTTAAGGACTACTCCTAACTGTTTGGAAGCTTCTTCAGCGCTGGTTTTTCCATCGATACCTTCGGTTTGCTCTTTTTTCTTGAGGATTTTGCGTATTCTATCATTTTTAATTTTTTTCTCAAGATAGCTTCTTAAGTAATTGTATCTATCCTTCGCTTCCTTGGAGTCAGGATCGATCTCAAGAGCCTCTCCGTAGGTGTAATAAGCCTTAACATATTGCCCCCGTTTTATCTGGTTCTTTCCCTTCTGGAGGAGGGCTTTTACCTTATCATCGTAATATACATGGCGTATATCTTTTTTAAAAAATACCTTTTCGCCGCCAGCTGTAGACATTACTATGCGGTCAGTAAACTCTTCAAGGATAAGACCTTTAGTTCTCTCACCATTCTTTAAAGCAACAGTATCTGCTGAGGAGGTGATAACAAAAGATACTATCATAAAAGTGAGAGCAAAAAGCCCCGAACATACTTTTAGCCTGTATATTTTCATGAATTATTGGGTATGGTTATCCCCGGATTATTACTATCAAGAGGATCACAATAATAAGCGCTGATACGATATAAAAATCATTAAAATATATGAAGTCGGACAAGCGCTC
>JAQBAV010000087.1:0-4561 GCA_032126595.1 Candidatus Omnitrophota bacterium
ATCATAACCAAACAAAAACCTTTGGAAGAAGTACTTGAAAGCCTGAAGGGCAAGAAGAAGATATTTCTTATCGGGTGCGCCCTTTGTGCGACTACCTGCAAAACAGGCGGCGAAGAACAACTTAATACCATAGAGGAAGAACTTGAGAAAAAAGGGAAACGAGTCACCGGAAAAGTTGTCCTAGACCCCGCTTGCAGTTTTTTAGAGGTAAAGCGCTTATACCGTAAACATAGAGATGAAGTGGATTCTTCTGATGCGATCCTGAGCTATGCATGCGGAGGCGGAACACAGGCGCTAGTCGAACTCATTGAAGAAAGAGAGGTTTTTCCGGGTAACGATACCCTTTTTCAGGGCGAGATCGCAAAGATGACTCTGAAAGAGGCCGAGTTTGTCCAAAAATGTTCTTTGTGCGGCGAATGTCTGCTTGCGTCCACGGGAGGCATATGCCCAGTAACACGCTGCCCAAAAGGTCTCTTAAATGGCCCGTGCGGCGGAATAAAAGACGGCAAATGTGAAGTTAGTAGCGATATAGATTGTGTCTGGTTGATTATTTATGAAAGGCTCAAAGGCCTGGGGCTTTTAGACAACATGAAAAAGATCCGCCAGCCCAAAGACCATAGTAAGAGTAAAAAACCTCAAAAACTTTTATTGGAATGAGCGAGTCAATAAAACAGAACGTAAAAGATCTTTTAGGGGAGCTTCCCGGTGGAGTAGAGCTCGTTGCTGCCGCTAAAACTATGACTCCAAAAGAAGTGCTCGAGGCGGTTGCTGCCGGGGTTAAGATAATCGGTGAAAATTATGTTCAGGAAGCCCAAGAGGCGTACCAAGCGGTTGGGAATAAAGCCAGGTGGCATTTTATAGGACACTTGCAGAGTAATAAAGTGAAGAAAGCTGTCCAAATATTTGATCTAATCGAAACAATCGATTCGGTGGGGCTAGCCGAAGAAGTTGATAAGCGGTGCGGGGAAATAGATAAGGTTATAGAGATTCTTGTCGAAGTTAATTCCGGCAAGGAGGAGCAGAAATTCGGCGTTATGGCGGAAGACGCTATAGCTCTTATCAGAATAATAGCACAGCTGAAGAATATAAAGGTCGTAGGTCTAATGACGATGGGTCCGTTTACAGGGGATCCCGAAGAAGCCAGACCCTATTTTATTGAGACGAAAAAGATCTTCGAAAAGATAAAAGAAGAAAATATTCCAAATGTTCAAATGAAGTATCTATCTATGGGGATGACAAATTCCTACAAAGTTGCAATCGAAGAAGGCGCTAACCTTGTGAGGATAGGAACAAAGATATTTGGAGAAAGGCATTAATTATGAATAAAAGTCCCAATATACCGGAAAATATTTTTGATACAATAATTATCGGCGGCGGCCCCGCCGGATATACCGCGGGAATTTATGCCGCCAGGGCAAGGATGAAGGTTCTTTTGATAGAATCTTTTTCTGTTATGGGTCAGGCGACAATGACAGATGTTATTGAAAATTATCCCGGGATCGAAAATATCGGCGGATTTGAGCTTATAAGTAAGTTTAAGAAGCAGGCAACGAGTTTAGGCCTGGGAACCACAAACGGGACTGTTGCTAAAATTTCAGAAGACCAGATCGACGGAGTAAAAGTCTGGAACGTGGAGTCGGACTCGGGGTCATATAAAGCACTATCCCTTATAATAGCAACAGGCGCCAGCCCAAAAAAACTCGACATACCGGGAGAAAACGAATTCATTGGTAAAGGTGTTTCATATTGCGCGACATGCGACGGTGCTTTTTTTAGGGATAAAGAGGTGGTTGTAGTAGGCGGCGGAGATACCGCGGTTGAGGAAGCAATATTTTTAACCAAGTTCTGCAAGAAAGTCACCATAGTACATCGTAGAGAAAGGCTGAGAGCCACAAAGATCATACAGGAAAGAGCTTTCAGCAATAATAAGATATCATTTGCCTGGGAGTCCACAATTGATAAGATCTCCGGCGATGGTAAGGTAAAAAAGATAACATTAAGGAATGTTAAGATCAACCAAAATACAGAGCTTGCGGTAGATGGTGTTTTTGTTTTTGTAGGATGGAAGCCCAATACGGGTTTTGCTAAGGGCATAATCGAACTGGATGAAAAAGGTTCTATCATCGTTGATAATATAACAAAAACAAGTAAGGATAATGTTTTTGCCTGCGGGGACTGCTGCAGCAAGGTATTACACCAGATAGTAACTGCCTGCGGAGACGGCGCGTTAAGCGCTTATTCTGCCGGACAATACGTGGATGAACTTAGAGGCGTGGCATATAAATAAAAGGAGGAATTGATGCGTTCCGATCAAATGAAAAAAGGTTTGGAGAGAGCTCCGCACAGGTCACTGTTAAAAGCTCTTTCATATACGGATGAAGAACTTTCAAGGCCGATCATTGGTATTGCTAACTCGGTGAATGAAGTTATCCCGGGACATATGCATCTGGGAGATATAGCTCAGGCTGTTAAAGATGGCGTTCGCATGGCAGGCGGCACGCCTATGGAATTTAATACCATTGGCATATGTGACGGCATTGCTATGGGCCACAAGGGGATGAAGTATTCACTTCCTTCGAGAGAACTTGTGGCTGATTCAGTTGAGACAATGGGGATGGCATATCTCTTCGATGGGCTGGTTTGTATCTGTGATTGTGACAAGATAGTTCCCGGCATGATGATGGCTATGCTTAGGCTTAATATTCCCGCTCTCATCATAAGCGGTGGGCCTATGATGGCAGGCAGGGTAAAGAAAAAAGCGATAGACCTCATAAGCGTGTTTGAGGGCGTTGGAGAGCTTACCGCCGGAAATATTACTGAAAACGACTTGAAAATTCTTGAAGAATCAGCGTGTCCCGGTTGCGGTTCCTGTTCAGGGATGTTTACAGCCAACTCGATGAACTGTTTAAGTGAGGCCTTAGGGTTAGGCCTGCCGGGTAACGGAACTATCCCCGCATCGAGCGCTAAGAGAAGACGCCTGGCAAAAGAAGCGGGCATGAAGATTATGGAATTAGTGGCCAAAGATATAAAGCCTAGAGACATTGCCGGTGAAAAAGCTTTTGAAAACGCAATTACTGTTGAGATGGCGTTAGGTAGTTCAACTAATACTGTTTTACATTTACCCGCGATAGCTAACGAGGCAGATATAAAACTAGACCTAAAGAAATTCAATGAGATCAGCGCACGCACGCCGAACCTTTGCCGCATATCTCCCGCAGGAACAGCTCACATGGAAGACTTGGACGCCGCAGGCGGCGTACCGGCTGTTATGTCGGAACTGGCCAAGAATAAACTCCTGCACATGAACCTAAAGACAGCAACAGGCAGGACAGTCAAAGAAAATATCCATGGAGTTACTAATGCTGACCCGGAAGTTATTAAGCCTATCGATGCGCCTTATTCTAAAGACGGAGGCCTTGCGATACTTTTTGGTAATCTTGCGCCGGATGGCGCGGTAGTCAAAAAGAGCGCGGTAGCTGAGGGCATGCTGACCCATGAAGGCCCGGCAAGAGTGTTTAATGCTGAAGAAGACGCTATGAAGGCGATTCTTGATGGCAAGATCAAAAAAGGCGATGTAGTTATAATCCGCTATGAGGGGCCAAGAGGAGGGCCGGGTATGAGAGAGATGCTTGGACCAACTTCAGCGATAGCCGGCGTAGGTCTCGATAAAGATGTTGCCCTTATTACGGATGGCCGATTCTCCGGAGGTACCCGCGGGGCTGCAATAGGACACGTGTCACCTGAGTCTCAGGAAGGCGGACCTATAGCTATTGTTCAAGAAGGCGATAGGATCAGCATCGATATACCAAATAGAAAACTTGAACTTCTTGTAGATGATGGTGAGATCTCAAAGCGTCTGGCGAAATGGCAGCGTCCCGATTTTAAGGTGAAAAAAGGATATCTATATAGATATGCAAAGCAGGTAACATCTGCTTCAACCGGCGCAGTTCTAAGGCAAGATTAACCTTACCAAAACACTCCCGGCCGGGGCGGCTCCGACCCGGCCGGTAAATCAAGAGTAAATATGAAGCATTACAAATATTGTCCGATGTGTACTGCCAGGCTAAAATGGCAGCACACTGAAGGCAGACAAAGGCAAGTCTGCAAGAAATGCAATTGGATCAATTTTCTTAATCCAAAGCCCGTAGTCTCCTGCATTGTTACAAATTCCAAAAATGAACTCCTCCTTATAAAACGAGGCATCCCGCCGCATAAAGGCGCTTGGGCCTTGCCGGGGGGCTTTCAGGAGGTAGATGAAAGTCTTGAGGCCGCAGGCGAAAGAGAGCTTTATGAGGAAACGGGCCTCAAAGGCAAAGCCTTGCGCCACTTGGGCGCTTATATGCAGAATAGCACTACTTACGGACAAGTTATTATGATCGGCATTGAGTATAAGATGCTAACCAAGAAAATTAAGCCTGGTGATGATGCCGTCGATGCTAAGTTTTTTCCAAAAAAAGATATTCCAGAAATACCCTTTAAAAGTCAGAAAAGAATCCTTAAAGATTACTTCAATAATACTAAGAAATAACCCACCTAACTTTTTAACTCCTTTAGCTGTATG
>JAQBAV010000088.1:0-3549 GCA_032126595.1 Candidatus Omnitrophota bacterium
CAACTATATATGACTTATGACCTGTGACTTTATGGCCTTGCAACTTGTAAAAGGAATATTTTATGAACATACTGATCAATATTGATACCAAAATTTTTTATTTTTTCAACCACACATGTCATAATGCGCTTCTTGATAAAGTGATGCCCATTGTTACTGAGCTGGGAGGGGGAATGGCTATTTTTATTATAGCTGTCTTTCTTCTATTTTCTAAGGATAAACAAAGGAGATTAACGGCCATTCTGTTAATGGCCGGGGCGACATTCGCCCACTACATAGGATCTCAAGGACTAAAGTTTCTCGTCGCTAGACCCAGACCTTTTGTAACTCTGCCGGACGTGAATCTTCTTATGACTGAACAGTCATTTTCTTTTCCTTCTACGCATGCCACCATGGCTTTTTTGGCGGCATATCTATTGTCTAGAGAGTTTAAAAAATATAATCTTATTTTTTACTCCCTAGCCGTATTAGTTGTTATATCAAGAGTATATATTGGCGTTCATTATCCGCTTGATGTATTTGCCGGCAGTATTCTAGGCACGCTGATAGGGTATCTTTTATATAAGATCTCGAGATGAGAAAACATTACACTATTCCATTCTTCATTCTTCACGAAGGGTGTCCCCATAAATGCATATTCTGCGACCAAAAAGGCATAACAGGCGAGGAGAATGTGACCCCGAAAGAAATAGAATCTAAAATAAATAAATATCTTTCCACGATCTCAAAAGAAGATTCATATATTGAGGTAGGTTTTTTTGGCGGTACATTTACTGCCCTGTCTACAAGAGAGCAGAAAGAGTTTTTGGAACCCGTGCAATCATTTATAAAAGAAGGAAGAATAAAAGGCATAAGGCTTTCCACCAGGCCTGATGCGATTGACGAAGCCCGTCTTAATGTTCTAAAAGAAAAGGGAGTAACGTGTATAGAGCTTGGCGTTCAGTCTATGTCAGACGAGGTGTTGGTTGCTTCCGGTAGAGGGCATACCGCTCGCGACACCGTACAGTCTTCTAAGATGATACTTGAAAATGGCTTTAAGCTCGGACATCAAATAATGCTTGGTCTTCCAAAAAGTACTAAAGAAGATGAATATTATACGGCAAAAAAAGCAAAAGAACTTGGGGCCGAAGAAGTAAGAATATACCCGGTACTGGTAATGAAGAACACCGATCTAGCTAAACTTTGGAAAGATAAAGAATATAAGCCGCTCGAAGAATCCGAGGCCATAAAGCGCTCCGCGGATCTCATGCTTTATTTTGAGACTAATGGGATCAAGGTTATACGTTGCGGCCTTCATCCTTCAGATGGCTTGATAGATGGAAGTGAATATTTGGCAGGACCATTTCATCAATCCTTCAGGCAAAAGGTGGAGAATTATATATTCGATCTAATGTTTGATGAGGCTGTTAAATATAAAGATGTTAAAAAAGTCTGGTTCAATCCACATGATGAGCCTTATATTTTCGGATTTAAAAACAAAAAGACTTCTTTGAAAAAGAAGATTATGACAGGCGATAAAACGATAAAAGCCGGTTCGCTGGTGGCTGAGTCTAAAGAAGGGAAGAGGGTTATTGATAAAAAAATCTTGGCAGAGGAGATTCTTCCAGGGGTACTAAAATGATCATAGTCCATGACAAAAGACTCCCTGAAGAATACTTAAAAAAGATAAGAGAAAATATACCCGAAGCTGATCTGCATGCCTTTGGGAGTTCAGGGGCTCCTTACTTTACAAATATGTATGATTCGATTCAAAACCATCCTGACATTTATTTTTTTCAGCTCGATAGCAAAACAATTGTTCATGCCAAAGACCTTCCCGAGACGGAACTTGAATTTCTTAAAGAAAAAAATATAACCCTCATCCGAGGTAATAAAAACCCTACGGGAAAATATCCGGATACTGCGTGCTATAATGCAGTTCGTGTAGGTGAGGCAGTTCTTCATAATACAGAGATTACTGATCCTGCCATCCTTCAGGAATTGAAGGCCAAAAATTTAAAACCTGTACATGTTTCTCAAGGATATACCAGGTGTTCAGTTATTCCGGTAGGGGAAAACGCGTTAATAACTCCCGATGAAGGTATTTTTAACAATGCCCAGGGCGAGGGCTTAGAAGTTCTTCTAATTTCCTCCGGCTCAGTGGCTTTATCGGGTCAAAAACATGGTTTTATTGGAGGAGCATCAGGGGTGCTGCCCGACGGCACCATGCTATTCTTGGGAGACGTAAGCAAGCACCCGGATTTTAAGAAAATAGAAGAGTTTCTGGATAAGCACAATACAAAATACATACTTCTTGAAAGATTACCCCTTTACGATTCTGGAAGTTTAATGATTTTTGATGTATAATGACTGAAGTTTAGGAGTCTTTTATAAATAAAGGAGTTTAGATGTTAAGAGGCATTAAGAGTTTTATCTTAGGGGCAGTACTTGTTTTATTTACTTTAAATCTTACAGGGTGTGCTGCGGCCTGGTTTTTAGCAGGAGCTGGAGCAGCAGCGACCGCAATAGTCGCTACATCATCTGATAAAGACACTGAAAGCATAAAATAGGGGGCTTGCATGAAGGAAGGCTTGAGGGAAAGGGAACAAGAGCTCCGGGATGAGATAAAAGATTTTGAGTCGGAGAGGGACAATATTAGAAAAATCGTCGGAACTATTGGCGGTACGCCTACCGGCAGGGCGCGAAAAGTAAATATAGTCTTTGCCGTTTTGGTTCTTGCAGTCTTTGCCATGTCTCTAATATGGGGCGGTAGAGTAAGATTTTTCATGCTAGAGCTGGGCATTTTACTATTATCTATCAAGCTTATTTTCTTTTTAGAGTCTTTTATGAAGGTCAATCATTTTCAGTTCTGGATACTTTCTTCGCTCGAATGGCGCCTTGATAAGGTTCATAAAAAACTGAACGAACTCGCGAAAGAAATAAGATCGGCGACCGAAAGAGCTGAAAAAGATGAAAACTGAAGACTTTATGGCGGAGGCCATAAAAGAGGCATATAGCGGAATAAATGCCGGAGACGGAGGACCCTTCGGAGCAGTTGTAGTCTCTGGCGGAGAGATCATTTCCTCAAGTCACAACACAGTTTTAAAAAGTAACGATCCCACCCAACACGCCGAAGTAAGAGCGATTTCCTTAGCCAGCAAAAAAATTGGAAGCTTCGATCTTTCCGGATGTGATATCTATACCACTACAGAATCTTGCCCCATGTGTTTTTCAGCGATTCACTGGGCCAAGATCGGACGCATCTATTTCGGCACAAAAATAGAAGATGTAGCCAAGCTCGGGTTTAATGAGCTGACAATCTCAGCGGAAAAGATGAAAGAAGCCGGCCAGTCCAATGTCGAAATAAGCGGCCCGGTACTTAAAGAGGAGTGCGAAGAACTTCTTAAATATTGGGACAACCTTCCTAACAAACAAGTCTATTAGAAAGAGTCACACGTCACAGGTCATAAGTCATATATAGTTGCCTGTTAGCCTGTTTTCCTGTTGCCCGTTCACCTTGACTGGTTAACCGTTAACAGGTTAACTAATTTAAGTCACCGGGTCTGGAAC
>JAQBAV010000089.1:0-5270 GCA_032126595.1 Candidatus Omnitrophota bacterium
AGCGTACAACCAATTGCTTTTGCAAATGTTTGATTTATTCGTCTATTTTATACTCTACCCGCGGCCTTAAGAAGCCCTGCCCGGACACGGGCAAACGGACCATATGGCCCTGAAGAGGTTTAGGGGGTGTTACTCCTTGCGACCTCACGACTTGTGACCACTTCTGACCTTTGACATGTGACATTGTGACTTTACAGGCTTGTGGCTTTGTTTTCATTGACAGCTCTGTATTACTTATGCTATAAAAAATACTCTGATATAATATATAAAAGGGGGAAATATGATAGAAAGATATACCCGACCCCAGATGGCCAAGATCTGGACAGATGATAATAAATTCAGGAAGATGCTCGAAATAGAGATCCTTGCCTGCGAGGCATTTGCCAAACAAGGCCTAATCCCTAAAGAGGCCGTGCAGGTCATTAAGGAAAGAGCCGACATTAACGTAGAACGCATAAAAGAGATCGAAGAGAAAACTCACCACGATGTTGTAGCTTTCATTAAAAATATATCCGAATATGTAGGAGAAGACGCTAAATATCTCCATTTTGGACTTACATCAAGCGATATTTTGGATACAGCCCTTTCGTCTATGATGGCTGAGGCTATGGATATTCTTATCGCCGATGCAGAAGTCCTTCTAAAAGCTTTAAAAGAAAAAGCCATTCAGTATAAAAAAACACCAATGATCGGCAGAAGTCATGGTGTACATGCCGAGCCTATATCTTTTGGCCTCAAGATGGCGCTTTATTACAAAGAGATGGAACGCAATATACACAGGATGAAAGACGCCAGGGAAACCATTGCCTATGGAAAACTTTCAGGATCTGTTGGGACATTTGCTAATGTTGATCCGGAAGTCGAAGAGTATGTATGCAAAAAAATGAACCTAAAGCCCGCCATAGTTTCAAGCCAGGTCTTGCAGAGAGACAGGCACGCTCATTATATGAATACGATCGCTCTGGTGGGCGCAACCCTTGAAAAAATTGCGCTTGAAGTGAGGGGCTTACAAAAAACAGAGATAGGAGAGGTTCAGGAACATTTTGCTAAAGGGCAGACAGGCTCCTCAAGCATGCCTCACAAGAAAAACCCTATCATATGCGAAAGGATCTGCGGATTAGCGAGAGTCCTAAGGGCCAATGCTTTGGCAGCGCTTGAGAATGTTGCTTTGTGGCACGAAAGGGATATTTCACACTCATCAGTTGAAAGGATTATTATTCCGGATTCCACCACCTTGCTGGATTACATTCTGGACAAAACAGCAAAACTTATTGAGACTTTAGTTGTGAATGAAGACAGGATGCTTGAAAATATAGACAGAACAGGAGGCCTTATTTATTCACAGAGAATTATGCTCGACCTTATAAAAAAAGGCGCAACGAGGATGGAGTCTTATGACATCATACAGCAGGCAGCATTAAAGTCTTATGATACCGGAAGCACTCTGGAGGCGATACTACTTGAAGACGATAAAACGAAAGCCTACATGTCTAAAGATGAGATAAGAGATTGCTTCAGCTTGGACTACCATATGAGAAACATAGATAAGATATTTAAGAAGATAGGCATTTAGATAATAGTAGTTTGTTGTTTGCAGTTATTTAACGTTGATAGGACAATATGAAGAAGAAAATAACTTATAAGAAATCCGGTGTTGATATAGACAAGGCTGATAAACTTATCAAGAATATCGGCAGACTGGTAGACTCTACGCGTGTAAAAGGAAGCATGGATTCTATAGGAGGATTTTGTGGATTTTTTGACCCGGGGAAAACCGGAATAAAAAATCCAATTCTCACAGCCTCCACTGACGGAGTAGGAACAAAACTTAAGATAGCCCAGATAGCCGGCAAGCATGACACTATAGGGATTGACTTGGTGGCTATGTGTGTTAATGATGTTTTGTGTTCAGGCGCAAGACCACTTTTCTTCCTGGATTACTTTGCTACAGGAAAACTTGACGGCAGGGTATGGAGCCAGGTTATTAAGGGTATAACAGAAGGGTGCAAACAAAGTGAATGTGTTCTTTTAGGAGGCGAGACCGCAGAGATGCCGGGGATGTACGCAAACGGTGAATATGATCTTGCGGGCTTTACTGTAGGGATAGTTGATCGAAAAAAGACTATAGATGGAAAAAAAATAAAAGAAGGACAGGTTCTTTTAGGGGTCGCCTCAAGCGGCTTACACTCAAATGGATACTCTCTCGTAAGACAGATTTTTAATAAAAGTCAGATCAAAAAACATTGGAAGCTTTTGCTGGAGCCAACTACAATATATGTTAAGCCTTTTCTTGAAGTAGCTAAAAAGGTTCAGATAAAAGGAGTAGTCAACATTACCGGCGGCGGCTTTTATGACAACATTCCAAGGATTTTACCTAAAAATACGGGAGCGGTTATCCAAAGAGGAAGCTGGGAATTACCAAAGGTTTTCAAACTTATCATGGAAAGCGCAAGGATCGAAGAGAGGGAACTGTATCGAACATTTAATATGGGAATAGGTATGGTTTTTGTTCTTTCTAAGAAAGACGCTAAAAAAGCGAATGGGATTTTAGAGAAAAAATTTAATCTTAAAAGCTGGATCATCGGCGATGTCGTAAAAGGCAAAAAGAAAGTTGAACTAGTAGGATAGAAAGGCAGGAACAAGATATATGAACATACTTGTTATAGGCGCAGGAGGAAGAGAACACGCATTATGCTGGAAGCTAAGACAGGGGCAGAGTGTAGATAAACTTTATTGCGCTCCGGGCAATGGGGGCACACTTCAGGTGGCTGAGAATGTGGACATTGATGTTTCAGACCACCATAAGGTAAAAGATTTTTGTAAAGACAAGAAAATAGATCTTGTTGTTGTGGGTCCTGAAGCAGCGCTTTCTCAGGGCATAACAGATGTTTTAGAGCCGGAGGGTATAATAGTTTTTGGGCCTTCTTATGCGGCTAGCCGAATGGAATCCAGTAAGATATTTGCCAAGCAGTTAATGGGAAGCTGCAGCATTCCTACTGCGGCATTTCGCATATTTGATGATATAAAAAAAGCGGAAGAATACATCAAGGATAAAGGCGCACCTTTGGTTGTAAAAGCAGACGGTCTTGCCGCGGGAAAAGGTGTTATTGTTGCCTCTACAGAAGAAGAGGCGATCACCGCAGCAAGAGAAATGCTTGTTGATAAAAAGTTTGGTTCTGCAGGGAAGAGGATCATAGTGGAGGAATGTCTCCAGGGGGAAGAAGTCTCTATACTTGTCGTCACTGACGGCGAAACCATACTTCCTCTTGCATCGAGCCAGGATCATAAGAGGGTGTTTGATGGAGATAAAGGGCCTAATACGGGAGGCATGGGAGCCTATTCTCCGGCCCCTGTTGTTAGTGAAGAGCTCTTTAAAGAAGTCATAGAGACTATCGTTGAACCAACCATTAAAGGCCTAAGGGAAGAGGGGATACCATATAAAGGCGTTCTCTATACAGGCATAATGCTTACGGAAGATGGCCCAAAAGTTCTTGAATATAATGTCCGCTTTGGAGATCCTGAAACACAGGCGATACTCCCAAGAATAAAGTCAGACCTTGCTGAGGTATTGATGGCCGCAGGACGGGGTGAACTCGGACGTAAGACGATAGAGTGGGACGAAAGGGAATGCGTATGTGTTGTTCTTGCTGCCGGGGGCTATCCCGGGAGCTATGAAAAAGGAAAAAGAATCACAGGCATAGAAGATGCCCAAGAAGAGGGAGCGGTAATTTTTCACGCAGGAACCAAATGGGAAAATGGACATTTGTTGACAAACGGCGGAAGAGTTCTAAATGTAACAGGAATGGGAAACAACATCGAAGAAGCGGTATCAAATACATACAAGGCAGTCAGCAAAATTCAATTTGACGGCGTGCACTACCGCCGGGATATTGCGTATAGAGCAATAGGAAGAATAAAGAGCTAAAAAGGAGTTTTAAAATGAAACCTTTAGTTGGTGTTATTATGGGCAGTGATTCAGATCTGCCGGTTATGAATGAAGCCCTGCTTACTTTAAAGAAGTTCGGCATTTCTTACGACGTAAAGATACTTTCTGCACACAGATGTCCGGACAAGACGGCCACGTTCGCTAAAAACGCAAAAAAGAACGGAATGAAAGTTATTATCGCCGGAGCGGGCGGGGCAGCACACTTAGCTGGAGTAGTGGCAGCACACACTATCCTGCCGGTTATCGGGGTTCCCATGGAAAGTAAACTCGACGGCTTAGATTCTCTCCTTTCGACGGTTCAAATGCCTGCAGGAATACCGGTAGCAACTGTTGCCGTGGGCAAGGCAGGCGCAACTAACGCTGCGATACTTGCCGCCGAGATATTAGGGCTTAGCAATAAAGCGATAGAAAGAAAATTATTAGATCACAAAAAAGAACTTGTGAAAAAAGTAGAAAAAAAGAATAAAAGTTTAAAACGTGGAAAAAAATAAAATACACAATATTCTCATTGTATGTACGGGGAACAGCTGCCGCAGCATAATGGCGGAAGGGTATCTGAAAAAACGCATTAAAGAGGAAGATCTTGACTTAAAAGTCCGGTCTGCCGGTACTGGCGCGATTGATGGAACTAAGCCTCCACAAGAAACCATAGAAATGCTAAGAACTGAGAATATTGACCCGGCAGGACTCGAAGCGGCGATGATTACAAAAGAATTGGTAGATTGGGCTGATGCTATTTTGGTAATGGAAGCGGCGCACAAAAGCACAATAGCCCAGGCTTGGCCCGAAAGTGAAGAGAAGGTTTATTTATTGGGAAAGTATAATTCCAGCGAATTCGATGATGTCCCTGACCCTATTGGAAGAAGTTTGGACTTCTATAGGGAAACCTTCGATCTTATTAAAGAATCAATAGAGGAGTTTATAAAATGGCTAAAAGGATAGCAATAGGCGCAGACCACGGCGGGTACAAACTAAAGGAAGCTATTAAAGAAATGCTTAAAAAAGCAAAATATAAAGTTCAGGATATGGGGACTGGTACAACTGACTCGTGTGATTATCCGGAGTTTGGGTATAAAGTGGCAAAACAAGTTTCCGCTAAAAAAGCTGACAGGGGAATTGTTATCTGCCGGTCGGGTATAGGAATGACAATAATTGCCAACAAGGTTCCCGGAGTCAGGGCTGGAAACTGCAGCACAGTAAAAGAGGCGACATCTGCAAGAGAGCACAACGATACTAACGTATTATCATTGGCTGCGGATAAGATAAGCACTCCAAAGGCAAAAGAAATAGTCGAGGTATGGATAAAAACAAAGGCCCTAAAGGG